>JAFNGP010000329.1:5319-11134 GCA_017885175.1 bacterium | reverse complement strand
TGTCCCCCGAGCCGTCGAAGGACCTTTCGCTCGAGGACGGCGACGAGCTCACGATCCCCTTCATCGCGACGAAGATCACCGTCGGCGGCGAGGTGAACCAGCCGGGAGAGTTCCCGTACAGCGGCGATCTCAGCGTCGTGCAGTACATCGGTCTCGCCGGGGGACCCACGAGGGACGGGAGCGTGGATCGCATCGTCATCTATTCGCCGGACGGGCGCGCGCGCGGCGCCGGACGGGACACTCGCGTCTACGGCGGGGACGTCATCGTGGTGAAGAAATCGAACTACAAGCTGTTCGGCGATTTCGTCGGCGGCGTGATACGGCTCGGCACCGTCGTCATCTCGATCATCATTCTCTCCCACCAATAGGGGATCGTATGGGGAAGGCCGAAACGCATCTAAAGCAGATCCGCTCCGAGCTCGGCGCCCTTGCGCGGCTCGTCGAGGCGTTTCCGGATACGGAGGCGGTCAAGGTCGTGCGGATGGCGGAGACGATCGCGGCCGCCCTCGTGGAAGGCCGGACCGTGTTCACGTGCGGGAACGGCGGCTCCGCCGCCGACGCGCAGCACTTCGTGGCGGAGCTCGTGGGCCGCTTCCAGCGCGAGCGGCCGGGGCTCTCCGCGATCGCCCTCACNNCGGCTCCGCCGCCGACGCGCAGCACATCGCGGCGGAGTTAGTGGGGCGATTCCGGCACAAGGAGCGCGGATACGACGCCCAGGCGCTCACGGCGAACAGCTCCGTCGTGACCTCCCTCGCCAACGATTTTTCGTTCGAGGAGGTATTCTCCCGCCAGCTCGAGAGCATGGCCCGGAGGGGAGACGTCCTTCTCGCGCTGTCGACGAGCGGCGGTTCGCCGAACGTGATCCTGGCGGCCGAGACCGCCCGAAGGCTCGGAATGCATGCGTTCGCCTTTTCGGGGAAGGGAGGCGGGCGTCTCGCCGAAGCCGCCGAGCTCGCCGTCGTCGTTCCTCATGACGATTTCGCGCGCATCCAGGAAATGCATATAACGCTCGGCCACATTCTATGCGGTCTCGTCGAAGAGATGATCCTGCCTTCCGCTCCGAAGCCGTAGAATCGAGCAAGGGGCCGGCATTGAANNGTGCTCGATGTGATCGCGTTTCTGAAAATCGCCGATTACCGGCTCTATTGCGGCGGGAAAACGACCATAGGCAAGAGCAAGGTGATGCTGATATCCGTCAGCGATTATTTCAGAATCATCGGGGATATCGGAGCGGCGGATCTGCTGTTCATTCAACGAACCAGCAATATATTCATCTATTTTCTTTGCCTCTATGCGAAGCGGATGGGGAAAACCGTCGTTTTCGACGTGGATGATGCGATCTTCGCGAAACGGATAGGGATGCTGAAGAACCCGTTGTACGCATGCTTCGATCGCATAGCGAGAACATCCGATTATGTATTCGCGGGAAGCCATTATATCCGGGATTACGCGAAGCTCCTGAACGAGAACACCGTTCTCGTGCCGACCGCGGTCAATACGGAGATATTCGACGCGTCGAAGACGAGCGGCGGCGCCGCCGGGCCGAGGGCCGAATTCGTGATCGGATGGCTCGGAGCCGGCGATATACACCTGCGGAGCCTGATGTTGATCAAAGAGCCGCTGCGGGCGCTTTCGAAGAAATGCGATATTACATTCAAGATGGTCAGCTCGCTCGGCTCGCGGAAGATCCGGGACGCGTTTCGGGACGTCGCCGGCCTGAGGATCGACTACGGACAGGACGATTGGATCGCTCTCGAAGCGATACCCGAAGCGATGAAGGGATTCGACGTCAGCATAATGCCCTTGATCGATAACCCGTACATGAGGGGGAAGTGCGCGCTCAAGGCCCTGGAATCCATGGCGATGAAGATTCCCGTTGTCGCGAGCGGCGTCGGCGAGAATAGCTATGTGATCAGGCACGGGGAGAACGGGTATCTCGCGAACACCGCGGAGGAGTGGGTTCGATGTATCGAAGAGCTGATCGATGACGCGGCGAAGCGCCGCGCGATTGCGGATAGCGGCTACGCGACCGTATCCCGCGAGTACACGATTCCGGTCATAGCGAAGCGGATTGAAAAAGTGCTGGGGCTGGAAAGAGGCTAGGGGCCGTATGGCGAAGATAAACGTGCTCCACGTCCTTTCGACGAACCGGTTCAGCGGAGCCGAAAAGATCGCCGGGCAGATTTGCAGAAACCTGAACAGGGATTCGTTCAACGTCTCTATTCTCTGTAACGGCGGGGAGCTCCTGCGGAGATATCGAAAGGAAGGGCTCGACGCCTTTGACGTGAACGTAAATAGATACTATCCCTGGAATGTGGCTGCGTTCATCCGGATCGTGCGAAGATACGACGTGCATATCGTCCATGCGCACGGAACGAGGGCTTCCGTCTTCGCGCTTCTATGCAGCCCGCTTGGGGGGCGCCGCTACAGGATCATCTCGCACATGCACGGATGCAGGCGCTGGCAGAAGAACAAGGGCATGCTGAGCGCCGTCGACGGATATCTCGCGAATCGGTATGATATGAATATCGTGTGCGGCACGGGAGTGTACGGCCACCTCATGGAGCGGGGCGGGCGCCCGGATGCGGCAAAGGTGACGATCATTTCAAACGCCCTGGAAATCGAGAGCGCCTCCCGGCGGGATGAAACAATCGAGAGCGCCGCGGGGCGGGTCGATGAATCCGCGGGCCATGAGCATGCGGCGAAGGCTGGCTTCGTCTATGGATTCGTCGGCAGATTCTCGAAGCCGAAAGGGCTGATCCCGTTTCTTTCGAAGATAATCGAGAACAGGGATCTGTTGGCCGACGCCCGGCTTGTCCTCGTCGGCGACGGGGAGGATATGAATACGCTGCGGAGAATGGTGACCGGAAACAACCTGACGCGGCAGATCGTATTCGAGGGGAATCGGGACAACGTGCTCGATTACATGCGCGATTTCGATTTGCTCGTTCTGCCCTCGATCAGCGAGGGACTCCCCATGGTCATTCTCGAGGCCATGTCGGCGGGGAAGCCCGTTCTCGCGTTCGATGTCGGATCGGTCGCCGAGGCGTTGCGAAACGGCGTCAACGGGTACCTGGTCGAAGCGGGAGACTATGATGCGTTCATCCGGCATATGCGAAAGCTGAAGGAGAGCGGGGAAGAGCTCGTCAAGCTGGGGGAGAACGGCAGGGCTCTGCTCGCGGGCGAGTTCGGGATGGCCGGGTACATGGGGAAGATCGAAGATCTCTACAGGAGTCTTTATCGGGACGAAAACCTGGAGGGTCCGCCATCGTGAAGATTCTGCAGCTCTGCGCGGTCGATTTCACGGCATACCATCTCTTGAGGCCGCTCGGGACGGGGTTGCGCGAGGCGGGCTACGACGTCACGTTTTGCTGCTCGCCCGGCGAGGGGCTCGATCTGCTTCGCGACGAGGGCTTCGGCGCCAGGGCGATTCGTATCTCGAGGAATTACAACATCGCGCATCACGCGCGCTCGACGGCCGAGCTCATCCGCTTCATGCGGAGGGAGAGGTTCGACATCGTTCATGCCCATACGCCCGTGGCGGGGCTCGTCGGCAGGGGCGCCGCGAAAGCCGCTGGCGTGCCGGGAATCATATACACGGCGCACGGATTCTATTTTCATGACGGAATGAACCCGGCGACGCACGCCTTTTTCGCGGGCCTCGAGCGGTCGGCGGCGGCGTTCACCGACGTCATCTTCGTGCAGAGCGAGGAGGATCGGGAGGAGGCGATCAAGCTCGGGATCGCTTCGGCGGAAAAGCTCGTTCATATCGGGAACGGAGTCGATCCGACGAGATTTGGAAAGGAGATCCACAGACGCGAAGCGCAGCGGTTCAAGGAGATACACGGCCTCGGCGGCGGCCCCGTCATCGGATTCGTGGGGAGAACGGTGCACGAGAAGGGAGCGATCGAGTTCGTTCGCGCCGCAGCGATGGTACGCGCCGCCGTTCCCGGCGCGAAGTTCGTGATGGTCGGCGAGCCGCTCCGGAGCGACCGGGACCGCTGCTGGGACGAGATCATGCGCCTCCGCGACGAGCTCGGGCTCGTGAAGGATCTCGCGCTCACGGGTTACCGGAAAGACGTTCCCTCGATTCTCGCGTCATTCGACCTGTTCGTGCTGCCGAGCTACCGCGAGGGGATGCCGCGCGCCCTCCTCGAGGCGATGGCGACGGGGCTCCCCGTCGTCGCCACGGCGATACGCGGATGCAGGGAGGAGGTCGTGAACGGAGAGACGGGGATCCTCGTTCCGCCGCGAAATCACCGGGCGCTCGCGGCGGCGATGCAGAAGGTTCTCTCGTCGCCGGATCTCATGGCCCGGATGGGAGCGGAGGGACGCTCGCGCGTGCTCGCGAGATTCGACGAGCGGAAAATCGTCGCGCTCCAGATCGAGCATATCGGGCGCCTCGCGCGGAAAAAGCTCTTGAAATAGCTTGTTATCCGCCATTTCTTTGATTATCATCCCCCCGTCAGACGATACGGCGGCGCTGCATCGAAAGCTCAATAGCTATGGCGGAACTCCTCTTCTTTCTTGAAGCATTCTGTATTTCGTACCTCTTGACCGGTGCGATCCTCCGCTTTTCCCTCAAGCGAAGCCTCCTCGATATTCCGAACGACCGGAGCTCGCATGCGGTGCCCAAGCCGCGCCTCGGAGGCATCGCGATCACGGTCTCGTTCTACGCCACCTTCGCGACCCTGCTGATTCTCGGTTACCGGCCGTTCGCGTCTTCGACGATTCTCGCGGGCGCGCTCGGCGGAGGAGCCGTGATAGCGGCGGCGGGGCTTCTCGACGACCTTCGCGGCCTCGACGCGAAGGTCAAGCTCCTCGTGCAGTTCGCCGCGGCGGGCCTGGCGGTCGCATCGGGCGTCGTTCTCAGGGAATTCGGCATTCCCTTGATCGGATCGGTCGATCTCGGGCCGCTCGCGGTGCCGGCCACGATCCTCTGGATCGTCGCGCTCATCAACTTCTACAACTTCATCGACGGCATCGACGGTCTCGCGGCGGGGATCGGGCTCATCGCCTCGGCGTTCTTCTACTACATTTCGGGAATGACGGGAGCCGTCGGTCTTCAGAAGGTTTACGCGGTGCTCGCCGGCTCATCGTTCGGATTTCTGCGTTTCAATTTTCCTCCCGCGCGCATCTTCATGGGAGATATGGGGAGCACCTTCATCGGATACGTATTCGCCGTCCTGTCGGTCGTCGGGCAGGGCATGGGTATCCCGGCCTTCATCACGGTCCTGCTGCTCGCCGGCGTTCTCGGCGACGCGGCGCTCACGCTCGTGCGCCGCGCCCTCAGGAAGGAAAAGCTCTTCTCCCCGCACCGGACGCACTACTATCAGCGTCTCACGAGCCTCGGCCTCTCCCACAAACAGGTCACGCTCCTCGAGTACCTGATCGCGGCGCTTCTCGGCGTGAGCGCCATCCTCGCGTTCCACAAGCCGTGGACGTTCGTCACCTCTCTCTCGGTGATCTGGACCGGATTTTTCATGTGGGCGCTCGCGAAGATACGGAGCATGGAGAAGGGGGACAGCCTTCTCTGGAAGGGGCGCGCGCTCGGCGTCGCTTTCGGCGACCTCGCGTTCATCGCGGTGAGCTACGTTCTCAGTTACTACCTGAGGCTCAA
Organism: bacterium; assembly: GCA_017885175.1. Lineage (GTDB taxonomy): Bacteria > Krumholzibacteriota > Krumholzibacteriia > Krumholzibacteriales > Krumholzibacteriaceae > SSS58A. Next base: position 5,514 of record JAFNGP010000329.1, on the reverse strand, counting down.
CTTCAGGTTCCCGCAGGGAGGCGAGACGAGCTCCATGCTCATCAGTCTTCCGATCGTCATCGTGATCCGCACGGCCGTTTTCTACTATTACGGGCTCTATCGCAGCATCTGGCGGTATACGACCTTCGACGATCTCGTCCGCATGGCGAAGGCCGTTTCCGTCGGCTCCGCGATCATGGTCGTTCTGTTCACGCT
>JAFNGP010000329.1:235-5259 GCA_017885175.1 bacterium | reverse complement strand
CATCATCGCGGGAACGGGCGCCCTGGCCGAGCTCATCTCCCGGCAGGTCAAGAAATCGGGGACGATGCACGCGATCGGCTACCTCGACGACCGCGCCGAGATGGCGCGTCGCGTGATCCACGGGCTGGAGGTGCTCGGCCCCATCGCGGAGGTCGAAGAGATCGCGCGGAAACACGGCGCCGACGAGATCATCGCGGTGAACATGGACGCCGGCCGCATCCCGCAGGAGACGCGCGCGCGCCTCGCGGAGGCGGGGATTCGCGTCCGGGCGGTATCCGATCCGTCGGAAATCCCGTTGGAGCTCGAGGAGCGCGGCGGGGAAAAGCCGTGCGCGGAGCGGAGCGTTCTCGTCGCGGGCAACGGCGCTCTCGTGGAGCAGGCGGGCGCTCTTTTCTCCCGAGCCTCGAATCTTACCGTCGTTTCGAACGAGAGCGGGGCGCTCGAAGGCGCCTCGCGGAGCATGGAAACGGGTGGTCCGCGGCCGGTGTGCTTCCTCGGCATCGAGAACGAGCGCGCCGCGCTTCACCGCGTCCTCGAGCTTCGGCGGCCGGAGTTCGTCTTCGCGGATTTCGCGTTTCGCGAGGTCGGCGTCGAAAACGCCGAGGAGGCGTTTCTGAGAACGGTCATGCTCCCGCTGGAAAAGCTCGCGACGGAGGTCGCGCGGCTTCCCGAGGCGAAGCTCGTCGTGATCGAACGCGGCGTGAAGCCCGTTCCGGGAGACGCCGTCCGGGCCGCGGAGCTTCTTCTTCTCGATATATTCCGCCGGGACGCCTCGCGCCTCGCCGTCTTGAGACTCGAGCAGGGGCCCGGGGCGGGGCGGTGGCCGGAAATCCTCACGAGCCTCCTGAACGAAGGGGGCGGAGTCTTCCGGGCGATTCCGGCCGGGGACGGGTCGGGGAATTTCGCGGTGGCGCGATTTGCGCTCGCGGATTCCGTCCCGGGAAGCGCCCACCTGTGGCTCGAGATCACGAGGCTTCTCGACGACGGCGACGCGGCCTCGACGACGCCTCTCCTGAGCGAAATGGCGCGCCTCTCCCCGGTGAGAGAATATGTGTAGCGATCCGCGTTCCGCTCCGGCGGTTACGATGCCCTTCGCGCTGCGGCTGGCCCTCGGCGCTTTCATCTTTTTTTCGACGTTCACCATCGCGGGCACGCAGACGGCTCTCGGTCTGGCGCTGGTTCTCTGGCTTTTCTTCGCCCTGAGACGGAAGGCGCCCGCGCCCCGGCGCACGACGCTCGATATTCCGCTGCTTCTCTTTATCGCCGTTACCTTCGCCGCCGCGCTCCTGTCGGACAAACGGCTCGCGAGCTTCGTAAGCCTGAAGAATTACTCGCTCATGACGGTCATCTATGCGATCGGCTCGCTCCTCGCGACGAGGCGGATGGCGCTGTGGCAATTCATGGCGCTCCTCGTATCGGGGACGGGAGTGGCCGCGTACGGGATCGCGATATACCTGCTGGGGAAGGGCTCCGGGACGCTCGGACGAACCCCCGGTCCCTTTTCGAACGCGATGACGTTCGGCGGGATGCTCCTGATCCTCTGTTCCCTGTTTATCGCCGTGGCCGCGGGCGCGGGCATCGCGAGAAAGCTGCGCTGGGCGGCCGTCGGCGCCGCGATCGTTACCTTCACCGCGTTGTTCTTCTCCTTCACCCGAAGCTCGTGGGTCGGCGCCGTCGTATCGGTCGTCCTCATACTCGCGTTTCTGCGGAGGAAGTGGCTCGCGCCCTTTGCCGCGGCGCTCGTGATCTTCGTGCTTCTTCTTCCCGCTCAGTACCGCGCCCGCGTGGAGAGCATCTGGAACCTGAAACACATGACGAACGTTCACCGGCTCGAGCTCCTGAAGGGGAGCGTGGGGATCATCAGGGATCACCCGGTCATCGGGGTCGGCACGATGGACCTCGCCGACGTATACCGGCGCTATATGCCCCCCGGCGCGGTTCAGGTATTCGGACATATGCACAACATCTTCCTGCAGATCGCGGTTCAAACGGGATTCGCGGGGCTCGCCGCGTTCTGCTGGCTTCTCTTCTCGTTTTTCCGTCTCATGGCCCGTAATCTCAAGCTCGATCTCCCGCCGCCCGAGAGGGCGTGGGTGGTGGGCTCCATCGGCGCTCTCGCGGGATTCATCGTGAACGGTCTCTTCGAATGGAACTTCGGCGACGCCGAGGTGGTGACGCTGCTCTATATCGTCCTCGGCTCGAATATCGCCTTCCAGCGAATGTTTCGGCCTGCGGCCGCCGTGGACCGGGCTGAAAGCGTATTTGCATATACGCCGCCTATCGGTTAGGATACGTCTATGAAGAAGCTCTGGTACGTCGTCGTCTCGATGCGGCCCCGGCAATGGACGAAGAATCTCGTCCTCTTCGCCGGGATCGTTTTTTCGATGCATCTCTTCGACCTGTCGCTTCTCGAGCGGAGCTTCGACGGGTTCCTCGTGTTCTGCCTCATGTCGGGCGCGGTCTATATCATCAACGACGTCTCCGACCGCAGAAGGGACATGGAGCATCCGGCGAAGAAGAAACGGCCGATCGCCGCGGGACTTCTGAGTCCGGCGGAAGCGCTACCTTTCGCCGTCATTCTCATCGCGGTCCTTCTCGCAGTCTCCTGGGTCCTCGGGAGGGAGTTCTTCGCCGTCTCGGCCGCTTTCGTGGCGATCAATTTCGCGTACTCGTTCTTTCTCAGGGGCATCGTGATCCTCGACGTGTTCTCGATATCGTTCAATTTCCTGCTTCGGGCGGTGGGCGGCGTCGCCGTGCTGAAGNNNNTCGCCTTCTGCAAGCGGCGGAACGAAATCGTGTTTCTCGATGAAGCCCAGGCGCACCGCACGTCGCTCAAGGATTACTCCGTGGTTCTTCTCGATCAGCTCGTCGGACTTTCGGCGACCACCGCGCTCGTTTCCTACTCGATCTATACCGTGTGGCCGAGCACGGTGGAGAAATTCGGCACGAGCAACCTCGTGTACACGATCCCCTTCGTGGTGTTCGGCATCATGCGGTATCTCTATATCGTCTACCGGAGGAACGAGGGGGGAGATCCGTCGGGGATTCTCCTCACCGAGAAATCGNNCGGTGTTTCTCTGGGCCGTGACGGTCATCTGGATCCTGTGGCGGTTCTGAACGGGATGTATTGAGACATGGCATCGAAAGTCGCGGTAGTTCGAACGAAGCCGGAAACGGTCCTCGACGATATCGGGCGGGCGATGGATCTCGCCGACGCGCCGCGGCATCTCACCGCCGAGCGCGAGCTTCTTCTCAAGCTCAACCTTTCATGGACGAAATACTTTCCCGCCTGCTCGAGCCAGCCGTGGCAGCTCGAGGGGGTCGCGAGGTATCTGCTCGGCCACGGGTACCGGAAGGAACGGATACTGCCCATCGAGAACAAGACGGTGGTCACGAACCCGCGCACGGGGGCCGCGAACAACCTCTGGCTTCCGGTGCTCGAAAAGTACGGTCTCGGCTTCACGCCGCTCCCCGAGGTCGCATGGAAGGTGCACCGGTTCCGCGAGCCGCTGCTGCGGCTTCACACGATCTTTCCGGAGGGAATCGAGATTCCGGCCATGTACGAGGGCAAGGACATCCTCCATCTCCCGACGGTGAAGACGCACGGCCATTCGATCACGACCGGCGCCGTCAAGAACGCCTTCGGCGGCCTCCTCAAGGAGGTCCGGCATTACGCGCATAAATACATACACGAGGTTCTCGTCGATCTCCTGATCATGCAGCGCGAGCTCCATCCCAACGTCTTCGCCGTCATGGACGGCACCGTATGCGGCGACGGCGCCGGACCGCGCACGATGGATCCGGTCGTCGGCAATATCGTGCTCGCGAGCGCCGATTCGGTCGCGATCGACGCGGTCGCGGCCAAAATCATGGGCTTCGATCCGATGTCTATTCCGTACCTCCGCATGGCGACCGAGCGAGGCCTCGGAGAGGCGCGGATCGAGAAGATCGAGATCGCGGGAGCGGACATCGGCGAGATCAATTTCCATTTCAAATCGAAGCGAAGCTTCGTCATCTGGGGGGATCAGATGCTTCGCCTCGGGCCGCTCCGTTTTCTCGAGAGGATCGCTCTCCATTCCCCTCTCGCGGGCTGGGCGCCGCTCGCGTCGAACGTCTATCACGACGCGATCTGGTATCCGATAATCGGGCGCCGGAAGATCGCGCGATTCAACCGGACGGAGTGGGGAAAGCTCTGGCGGGAGTACCGGGGAAGCTCGTGACGCCGCTCTTCCGGGAGCGTTTTCCGACCGGCTTGAGGATATGATAAAAGCTCTTGCCGCGGCCAAGATCAACCTCTATCTCGACGTCCTTCGCCGTCGGGAAGACGGCTACCATGACATCGAGACCTTCTACCAGCCCGTGTCCCTCTGGGACGAGCTCGTTTTCGAGAAAACGCCGGCCGGGATCGAGGTCAAAGGGGACGATCCCGGGATTCCATGGAACGAGGACAATCTCTGCCATCGGGCCGCTGCGCTCATCCTCGAGAGCTCGGGAGCGCCGGGCGGCGTACGGATCTCCGTCGCAAAGGGAATTCCGGCGGGAGCCGGGCTCGGGGGGGGGAGCTCCGACGCCGCGGCCACGCTGCTCGCCATGAATGAGCTTTTTCGATGCGGATTTTCGAATGAAGAGCTGCGGAAGCTCTCTCTGACCCTCGGGAGCGACGTGCCGTTCTTTATCTTCGGCAGGTCCGCCGTCGGCCGCGGCAGGGGAGAGTTGCTCGAGGCGGCGCCGGGGTTGCGCGGCGGATGGATTCTGATCGTAAAACCAGACGTAACTGTTTCTACAACGTGGGCTTATCAGAATCTTAATTTAATATTGACAAAGGGTGCGGGTGGAGCTACACTTACAGCGTTACTTGAAGGAATACAGAGGTTTCCGGCCATCCGGCTTGAAGCTCGAAATAGTTTCGAAACAGGTGTGGTAGAGCGTTATCCCGTTATCTCGGGGATTCTTTCGGCTCTCAGAGATGAGGAGCCGGTCTTGAGTTCCTTGAGCGGAAGCGGCTCCGCCTGTTTTGGGGTTTT
>JAFNGP010000329.1:0-224 GCA_017885175.1 bacterium | reverse complement strand
ATCACCGAGATTCGGATTTCGCTCAGGACGGACAACAAGCTCAAAGCGTTTGCGAGCATTACCCTCGATAATCGCTTCGTGATCCGGGGGCTCAAGATTATCGAAGGCGCAAAGGGAGTTTTCGTGGCCATGCCGAGCCGCAAACGGCCCGATGGGACTTTTCAGGATATCGCCCATCCGATAAACAACGAGACTCGCTCGTGGATGGAGCAGCAGGTGATCGC
>JAFNGP010000328.1:304-3424 GCA_017885175.1 bacterium | reverse complement strand
ATGCCCGCCGAATCGTACCCCCGGTACTCGAGGCGCTTGAGCCCCTCGATGAGAATCGGGCCGACGTTATTGCTCTTGCCGATATATCCGATGATTCCGCACATACAAGCACCTCATCAGGTGAAAACGCTCCGCGTCGTGGACTCGCGCTACGACAGAACGGAGCCCGCTTCTTTCACGAGGCTCCGCGCCTCCTCGATCGAGCGAGCCTCCGCGATAATTCTGACCACCGGCTCCGTGTTGGACCTGCGCAGATGCACCCATCCGCTTTCCATATCAATTCTTATACCATCGATCGCCGTTACCCTGCCCGAAAACATTTTTTTGAGCGATATTTCAGCGAGGGCGAAATCGCCTTTCAACGCAACTTTCTCTTTTACAATGAAATAGCGCGGGAGCGACGCGGCCTTCTTTGAAAGGGACAAACCCTCTTCCGCGAGCGCCTGCAGCACGAGCGCCGCCCCGGCCATTGCGTCCCTGCCGTAGTGGAGNNTCGCCGCGTTCGTTTCCTTCATGAGCGCCGTCACGTGCGCCTCGCCTACCTTCGAGCGGTGAACGCTCACCCCGTGCGCCGCGCCGACGTCGTCGAGAACGCGGCTCGACGAAAGGTTGGCGACGAGCGGGCCCTTCTCCTCCCCGAGCACAAAGCCCGCGGCGATCGCGAGCGTGAGCTCCTCGCTGAGCACGGAGCCCGTTTCGTCGACGAGTACGAGCCTGTCGCCGTCCGGGTCGCAGGCGAAGCCGATGTCCGCCTTCTCCCGCACCACCGCTTTCGAAAGCTCCACGAGATTCTGCGGCTTGGGTTCCGGATCGTGGGGAAACGGCGCCTCCACGTCGGTATAGAGCTCGACGACAGAGAGGCCGAGACTCCTGAGCAGCGACGGCAGAATGCGGCTCCCCGCCCCGTTTACGCAGTCCACGACCGCCTTGAGATTGCGCGCCGCGATTCTTTTCGGATCGATGCGATCGAGATCGAGGATCTTCCCGATATGAATCGCGTCCCCGGCGCCGTTCGCGGCGAGCGCGCCGAAACGCTGCGCCGCGTCGAAAAGGCACTCCGCGCCGAGGGCCCGCTTCACGATATCCTCCATCGCGGCCGCCGACAGAAATTCTCCCTGCGAATCGAGGAACTTGAGCGCGTTCCATTCCGGCCCGTTGTGGCTCGCCGTGACCACCACGCCGCCGGCGGCCCCGAGCTCCGCAACCATGATCTCGACCGTCGGGGTGGACGCGACGCCCAGATCGACGACCGCGATTCCCTTGAACCGCAGCGCCGTCGAAACCGCGGACGCGATCAGCGGCCCCGAGACCCTCGTATCGCGGCCGACCACGACGAGACGCCCGGACAAACACGAAGCGTACGCGGCGCTGAATCGCGCGGCGATCTCCGGATTCATGCCGCTCCCGACGATCCCCCGCACGCCGGAAACGCCGGCCATCAAATCCTTGCGCTCGCTCACCGTGCTCCTCTCGTCTGAACCGCTGAAATTATACGCTATTATTCCCGGCGGGGCGCAATAAAAATGCCCGACCGTTACCGACGGCCGGACAATACGTTACGGAATATCCTCCCGACGCTCATTCCCTCACTTCGTCGAACGCCCGCTTGAAGGATTTCAGATTCCGCGCGGCGATCCTTCCGAAACGGTGCGTCAGGGGTTCCTCGATCGATTCGGGCTTTATGACGCCGGTCATCTTGACCGCGGCGCCGAGCATCGTCGTGTTCGTGATCGCCCGTCCGAGCTCCTCGATCGCGATCTTCGTGGCGTCGACGGTCGCGACGCGGAATCCTTCGTATCCGAACTCCTTCTTGATCTCCTCGGGGCTCTTCGCCGTATTGATGACGAGAACGCCCCCTTTCTTGATGCCCTTATGGGGGCTCGCGATCTTGAGAAGGCTCGGATCGAGTACGATGACGACGTCGGGTTCGCCCACGGCGAAGCGCATCTTGATCTGCTTGTCGTCGACGCGCGAAAAGGCGACCACCGGCGCGCCGCGGCGTTCCGGGCCGAAGCTCGGGAAGCTCTGCGCGTAGCGGCCCTCGCTGATGGCGGCGACCGCGAGAAGCTCCGCGCTCGTCACCGCGCCCTGGCCGCCCCGTCCGTGAAATCTGATCTCCAGCATATCCGTCCTACTTCTTTGTCGAGCGGCAATCGATGCACGTATCGAAATGATCCGCCGGAAGATCGGCGATTGTCCGGAAATATTCGAGCTGCTTCACCGGCGCGAAATACCTCCCGCACTTCAAGCATTTCGCCATCGGGAACTCGGTCTTCCAGATCGTGCGAACGCCGTCGTGCTCATCCATCGAAATCACGCCCACGGGACACACGTAATGGCACGAGCCGCACGCGATGCACGCGGCGGGGGACTCGTTGAACGGCGTGGCGATCTTCCGCGCCGGCCCCCGCGACTCGAACCCGATCGCGGAGACGCCCACGACCTCGCGGCATACCCTCACGCACTGGCCGCACATGATGCACCCCTTGAAGTCGACGGCGAAACGGGATTTTTCGATCCCGAGCTCGGCCGCCATCTTCCTGAGAACGGGGTGATTCGGGTTCCGCGCGAGAAGNNGATGCATGACGAGGGTGCGCACGTTTCGCACGCGCTCCGAATCCGTCTTGACCTCGAGCCCCTCGGACGCCTCCGCGATGCACGAAACCACCAGCTTCGTCCGTTTCTTGTGCGTCGTCTCGACCATGCACATGCGGCAGGCGCCGTACGGGGCGAGCTCCTCGTTATGGCAGAGGTTCGGAATGAGGATATTGGCGCTCTTCGCGGCCTCGAGGATCGTGGTTCCCGCCGGAGCCTCGATGGATCTTCCGTCTATCGTGAATGTGACCATGTCCGCCATTACTTCACCTGTATCGCATCGAACTTGCAGGCGTCACAGCAGGCGCCGCACTTGATGCACGTTTCCTGATTGATCGCATGAACCTTCTTCTTCTCGCCGGTCGCCGCCCTGGTCGGACAGACGCGCGCGCACGCGGTGCATCCGGTGCAGTTGTCCGCGGCGACCGAATATGCTATGAGCGGTTTGCAGACGCCCGCCGGGCATTTCTTGTCCCGGATATGGGCGAGATATTCGTCCCTGAAATACCGGATCGTCGTGAGCAC
>JAFNGP010000328.1:0-212 GCA_017885175.1 bacterium | reverse complement strand
CCCGATCCCATCATGGAGCCCACCTTCGTGAGCTCGTCGAAATCGACCGGCATGTCGAGAAGCTGCTCGGGGATACACCCGCCCGAGGGCCCGCCGGTCTGGATGGCCTTGAACTTTCTCCCCTTGGGAATCCCGCCCCCGATGCCGAACACGATCTCCCTGAGCGTTATCCCCATCGGGACCTCGACGAGACCGGTGTTGTTGATCTTTCC
>JAFNGP010000327.1:1742-5533 GCA_017885175.1 bacterium | reverse complement strand
ATATGAGAGAATCAAACACCGCGCACCACTCTAGCGGGTGCGTTTTCTTTTTTCAACTTTTTTTCTGCGTGAAGCGGGCCGGCCGCGAAGTAATTTCTGAATTCTCGCGACGTCCTCGGGGCGGTCGACGCCGATCGAGGCCGAACGGCACGTGACGACGCCGACGCGGAAGCCGTTCTCGAGGGCCCGGAGCTGCTCGAGACGCTCGTGCCTCTCGAGGGGGCCGCGCCGCAAGTCGTTGTAGCCAAAAAGGAACTCGCGCCTGAAGGCGTAGACGCCGATGTGGCGAAGGTATCTGATCCCCTGGATTTCCTTCCGCGACGCCGGCCGAACCGCGTCCGCATCCGCCGCGGCGGCGAACATCGGGTACGGAATCGGCGATCTCGAGAAGTACAGGGCGTTCCCGTCCCCGTCGCAGACGACCTTGACCACGTCNNCCTGCATACTTGCGATCAGGTTCTCGACGGCGCGGACGGGAAGAAGCGGCTCGTCCCCCTGGACGTTCACGACGATCCCGTGAAGGAAATAGCCCGCGGCCTCGCAGACCCGCGACGTGCCGGTCGGATGCGTGCGTTTCGTCATGACCGCCACACCCCCCGCCTCCTCGACGACGCTCTTGATGCGCTCGTCGTCGGTGGCGACGATCACGGCGTCCGCGTTCCGGATCTTGGCCGCGCGGTTCATGACGCGGACGATCATCGGGACGCCGGCGATTTTGGCGAGCGGCTTCCCCTCAAAGCGCGTCGAGCCGTAGCGGGCCGGAATCACCACGAGCGCCTTGTCTTTGTACGCCGCGAGGAGCCGCTGGGAGGGCTTCTTGCGGGCGGCGGCTTTTGGCTCATTTTTTGTTTTCATCGCGCGTATTGCTTCTGCCCTTCCTTGTAAGTGTTTCCGCCGTAGCGGTCCTGAGCGACGATCACGGGGAAATTCTCCACCGTGAGCCTGCTGATCGACTCGGCGCCGAGCTCGGGATAGGCGATGATCTCGGCCTTCACGATGCGTTTCGACAGCAGCGCCGCGGCGCCGCCCGTCGCGGCGAAGTACACCGCGCCGCATTTCTGCATCGCCTCGACCACGCCCGGGGCGCGCTCGCCCTTCCCGATCATCCCGCGCAGCCCGTGCTCGATGAGAACGGGCGCGTAGGGATCCATGCGCCCGCTCGTCGTGGGGCCCGCCGAGCCGATCGGCTTCCCCGGCGGGGTCGGCGAGGGCCCGACGTAGTAGATGATCTCGCCGTCGAGCGGGAGCGGAAGCGGCTTCCCCTCCTTGATGAGATCGACAAGCTTCTTGTGGGCCGCGTCCCGCGCCGTGTAGATGAAGCCGGTGAGACTCACCTTGTCGCCGGCGCGGAGCTTGTCGACGTCCTCCGGTTTCAGGGGCGTCTTCATCGAATATTCAGCCATCGTTCACCTTCCTATCGATCAGAGCACGGCCGTTTTGTGCCGCGCCGCGTGACAGTTGATGTTGACCGCGACGGGGAGCGAGGCGATGTGGCACGGTGCCGCCTCGATATGCACCGCGAGCGCCGTGATGCGCCCGCCGAGCCCCATGGGGCCCACGCCCAGGTCNNCGCTTCGCGTTCATCGCGCACTGCTCGAACGAGCCGCCGATCCCGACCCCGACGACGGTCGGGGGGCACGGATTGGCCGAGGCGACGCGCACCGACTCGACGACGAACTTCTTCACGCCCTCGACGCCGTCGGCGGGCTTGAGCATCAGAATCTTGCTCATGTTCTCGCTCCCGCCGCCTTTCGGGACGACCCAGAGGGTGAGCCGGTCTCCCGGCACGATCCGCGTGTGGATCACGGCCGGCGTGTTGTCCTTCGTGTTCACGCGCTTGAGGGGATCGCCGAGGACCGACTTGCGCAGATAGCCTTCCGTGTAACCGCGGCGCACGCCCTCGTTGATCGCCTCGTCGAGGGCGCCCCCCGCGACGTGGGCGTCCTGGCCGATATCGACGAACACGACCGCAAGCCCCGTGTCCTGGCAGATCGGCATGCGCTCGGCGCGGGCGATGTCGGCGTTCTCCAGGAGCTGGCAGAATATTTCCTTCCCCACCGGCGACTCCTCGGTCCCGAGGCCGCGCTTGAGCGCGTCGAGGACATCCTTCTCGAGATCGAAATTCGCCTCCTTCGAAAGACGCGCGACGGTGTCGGTGATCTCTTTCGCGTCGATCTCACGGACCGACGCGGCCGGCTTCGCTTTCGCCATTCTCCACCTCACTTCGAAGATCCGTTATCCGGTTCATTGTTCTCGTGATGCTCGGGTTTGAAGAGATAAAAGGACAGGTCGAGATCCTTCAGCAGCTTCGTCGCATCCCCGGCCTGTTCCTTCACAACCAAAACGTTCGCGGGATCCACGAGGGGACGGACGGCGATGCCGTTCTCCCCCTGAATGTAGTACTCGATGCCCGAATCGTCCAGGATGCTTCTGATGATCGCGATATCCTGGGGATTGAAGGTGCGCACGACGCTGACGAAATCGAGATCCCTCTGCTCGCCCCGCGGCGCCTGCTTCGCCTTCTCCGGCAGGACCGCGACCAGCGCCACCTCGCACTGGCCGCACTCCTTCACACCTTCCTTGTACTCCGCTTTGCACTTGGGACAGAACATGCGTCCCCTCCCGCGTTAAGCCCCGCAGGCGATCAGTTCGCCGGCTCGAGCACGACGACCTTCATCTTCGCGGGGAGCGTCGCCTTGGTAACTTCGATCTCGCTCCCGTCCGCCATCTCGACAGTATCCATCAGTTTCGTGAAATTCTCAACGGGCGTGATGGGGAAATCGACCTTCGGCGTGAGATAATGCATCGGAATGACGATCTTCGGCTCGAAGCTCTTCGCGAGCTCCGCCGCAGTAGCCGCGTCTATCGTGAAATGCCCGCCAACGGGGATCATCAGGACGTCCACCCACTTGAGCATGGGAAAATCTTTCGGCGCGATCGCGTGCCCGAGATCGCCGAGATGCGCCACGCGAAGCCCCTCCGCCTCCACGATGGAGATGAGATTCTTGCCCCGCGCGGAGCCTTTCGATCCGTCATGATACGTCATGAGCGATTCGATCGTGACGTCGCCGAGCGTGACCTTCCCCGAAGTATTGATAATTTTCATGGAGTGGGAGAGAACGTCCCTGCTCACGTGATCCTCATGGCTGTGACTCACGACCGCCACGTCGAAGTTCCCCTCGATCGGGGCGTACTTGAGGGTGCCGAACGCGCCCGCCGTGTACGGGTCGATCACGAGGCGCACGCCGCTCGCGAGCTCGAGATCGAACGCGGCGTGGCCGAGATATTTGATCTTCATCGTCTTGCCTCCGGAGATTGCGGGACTCGGTTCATGAGAGTATCGCGGGCGGCCGGGCGGCGCCATAAAAAAATGGAGAACCGGTCGGAACATTTCCCGTTCCCGGTTCTCCAAACGCCCCCGTCATATTTTGCGAAAGACTATTCGGCTTTGGCGTAGACGCTGACGCGTTTCTTATCTTTTCCGAGACGTTCGAACTTGACGACGCCGGTGATGAGAGCGAACAAGGTGTCGTCGCGCCCCTTGCCGACGTTCGTGCCCGGGTGGATCTTCGAGCCGTGCTGACGGACGATGATCGTGCCCGCGTTGATCGTCTGGCCGGAGTAGCGCTTCACGCCGAGTCGATGCGACTGGCTGTCGCGCCCGTTTTTCGAACTCCCGACTCCCTTTTTGTGTGCCATAACGCTGCTCCTTGAGTCCTACGCGGTGATCTCTTTGATTCTCACGCGGGTGAAATGCTGCTTGTGTCCCTGTTTCTTGCGATAGTTTTTGC
>JAFNGP010000327.1:1248-1637 GCA_017885175.1 bacterium | reverse complement strand
TACCATAAATTGTTTGCCTGCAAGGCGTACGACCGCGTACACAGCTATACCTCCTGAAAGATTCAATAACGAACTACATTGATAACAAATCAAATGGGGCAAGTCAAGGGCAAAGATCAAGCAACCGGGGTCGTTCCTGAAATAGCATGCGCACACAGACTTCGAGCCGTCAATAAGTCTCTTTTCGTCAACGGCTATGCGCTCTTCTCTCGCACTACGAGATCGACCTCGCACTCGAGAACGTTCAGGAGCAAGAGAACTTGATCCACCGATTTCCGGTAGTTCGTCTGATCGAGCAGACGATAGAACTGCGTAGCCGAAGTTCCCAAGCGCCGGATGATCTCGCGCTTCGAGAGAGGGCTCGACTTCACACGCTTCTGCGCTTCCAG
>JAFNGP010000327.1:0-1186 GCA_017885175.1 bacterium | reverse complement strand
CAATCCTGTCGGTCTGCGTGGGCCTGGGATCGACCTTGGAGTACGGAAACACAAGTTCCCGTGACGACGTCTTTACCTCGAAGACTTTCTTGCGGTTGTTGGCCGACACCCGTCGAATCTTCATAGCTTTCCCTCCTCCTGGAGCTCATGGATCAGCTCAAGAACTCTCCGTGAGGGCCTGCCTTTCATCTGCATTGCGTTCTCCAAATCCCATTGGACGACCAGCCTGCCGTTACGGTAGACATGAACATGGCGAGGCGTATGGTCGCCGGCCCACGTAACGAACACATATCCCCCGCGTCGGACCTTCCCCATTTATAAATGTTACCCCAGGAGGTAACGATTGTCAAGTGGATATTCTCGTCCTGATTCTATTCCCGTGGTACGTTCGACAGGAGCCGGCGCTCCTCCATTACCGACTACGCCCTCACGTTGAAGAAGATCTCTTTCGTCTTATGACGCATATCGATGCTCGCCAGGCCCGTGGCGACCAGAACGTAGAGAATATTGAGCGCAGCCAGATGCGACGGCACGAGACGCTTGTTTCTCGAACGCTCGAAAACGAGCTTTGCCGTAAGCCCCCTCTGACCGCGAAGCCGGCGATAGAGTTTGTCCGCGGCGGACCTGCCGACGAGGTTGAAATTCCCCGCATCCCTCTTGCTGCGGGAAACGGACATGACGAAGTACTGCCGCGCGCTGGACAGAACGTAGTAATGCTGGCGCTTGCCTTCCACTTCTCCGTGGAAATCCAGCCCCATGGTCAGGCTCTTGACGCTTAGCTTCATTATTCTCCCTCCTCCACGATCTCCTTCCGCAAGAGGTTCTTTCCGCATCTCGTCTGCTGCTACTTGTCCCCGCCAAGTATGATCGGCAACCCGTCCTTGCTGTTCCCGATGATGACGATTTTCGTGTTGGGGGATTGCGCAAGCTTCTCGGTTGCTTCGATACCCTTCCACTTCAGAAGGGGTTCGGTAATGCCCTGCGTTACGATGCTCTGAAAGGCCTGGATACCCCTCGCTTCAATTGCCTTTCTCTCCGCTTCCTGTCTTGCCTTGCTGATGATGAACGCCATAGCTTCTGATTGCTGTTGGTTTGACAGCTTTTCTTCGATGGCTTCTTTGAGCTTGCTGGGTAGCCCGATGTTCCGCACGAGAGCCACGGGGAAATCGAATATCATCCGTGGCTT
>JAFNGP010000326.1:1463-6434 GCA_017885175.1 bacterium | reverse complement strand
GCATGAGCCCCGCGTGGAGCACCGCCGCGATGGGACCGCGCGTCTCCTCGCACACCTTAAGACCCGCCTCGACGCCTTCGGTCTGGAGCGCCTGGAGGACACGGTCCATGAGCTTCCTCGTGTCGACCCGCGCGCGGTTGAGCGTGTAGATGCGCTCTATGATGAACACCGCTCCCGCAACCGAGCAGGCGAGGAGCGGATGCATGAAAATGCCGCCCCTGACGTACCAGTCGCCGAGGCCGCTGTAGCGGATCTTGTAGATCCAGCCCAGCCGCGCGTGCTCCCGCACGTCATCCACTTTCTTTGCAAAAGCCATCGAATCGGACTTCGACATGGCGAGCGAATCCTTCGCGCCCACGGCGGTTCCCGTCGTGGCGGGGGACGCATTTCCGGCGGTCCCCTGCGAGTTCGCGGTCGCCATGGCGAAGCACAGAATCGCGGCGAGGACCAAGAGAACTAGTACGCTGGACGTCGAACGGTTCTTCTGTGCCATACCACGCACTCCTCCTGCATCAGTTGGCGGTTTATGAATAACTCTCGATTCGATGGATCATTCAACGCGATACGAACATGCTCTCGACGTGCGGAGAGCGGGAATGATCCTCAATGCTCCCAATCCCAAAAGCACCGGGTCATTAGTGTGAGCAAAATAATCGATGCATACCCCCTTGTCAACCCAAAAATTCCGCGCCCGGCGCGGCGCCCGCGACTCCGCGCGAGACCCGCGAAAAGCCTTTTTTTCAGTCGCCCAGCGACATGTTCTCCGAAGTCCCGGTGAGCCGGTAATCGCCTACCCCGTCCTTGTCCATGAACAGGAACCTGAGACCCTGCTTGGTCGTCATCCCGCTGTCTTCGGGAAGAAGGGGATCACCCTTGAAACTGTAGTTCCATATTTCGAAAGATCCCACGTCGTTGCCGACCGGCCCTCTCGTCGCGCGCTTCGCTTCAGGCGATATGATCAGGGGCCGCTGATCCTTTACCGGCTGCGTCATTATTCCGTCGAGCATGATCTTGTACTCGTCGACGATCTTTTCGATCCCTTCGTAGAGATCATCCCGGCCCTGGGGCAGCGGTTTCTGGATGATCTCGTCGGGCGGCCCGTACCGGATATAGGTGAATCCCCGTTCGGTGAGGGCGCCGCGCTCGAAAGCGCCGAAGTGAGCGTCCGCGTATCTCACACGGGACGTGAATCTCTCGAATGCCTCGTTCACCGCCGTCTGAGGCGTCGGATCGAGCTTCTTCCAGAACCCCTTCATGAACGCTTCCTGCTCGCCGAGACTCATCCGCGCAAAGTCGTCGAACTCGCGATCGCCGAGGAGCAGGCGCCCTTCAAACATGAGGTCGCGCGCCGGCTTCTGCCAATTGACCAGCTCCCAGGCTACGCTGAAATCCTTGCTTGAGGTGGCGAACAACCCGCCGGGCGCCCGCGCTTCCACCGTCAAACGGTAGGCGCCCGCGGAGTAGGCCGTGAGGTCGACCGTTCGCAGGAACGCGCTCCGATCCCCCGTGACGGGAACCTTGAAACTGGCTTCTTCCATCGCCTCGCCCGTATCCTTGGTCAGCGCCAACCGCACGTCGAGCGAATCCGCCGCCGCTTCCGGCATCGACGCCTGCACGAATACGCCCAGGGTGTCTTTCCGCAGCCCGTAGATCTGCATCGGATTCGGAATGAGCCGTCCGCCGCGATCGAATTCCCACACGAGAATCGGATCGGCCAGCGCGATACCGTTCTCGGGGAACGGCCGAACCTCGAAGGCGGCATCCTTCACGGTCGAGGAGCAATAGGTCCGGCGCAGGATTCCGAGGAGGGTGCCTTTCTTGCGATTGAGATCTTCCACCTTCACGGTGAGCCGGTAGGCGCCCGGATCGACGGCGAGCGAATCGATATGGCACAGGAACGAAGAGAGATCTTTCACGCGCGGCATCGCATCCCGCGAGTCCTTCATCTGAAACAGCTTCTTGCAGACGACCTTGCCCCCGGAGCTGAGGTCGATAGAGAATCGCACCTCGGCGACGAAGGAACCGGCCTTCTCGACGTAACGCAACTCTTTCGTGGGAACGGCGATCTGGAGAAGCTGGATAGTGCCCCCGCCGGCCGAGGGCAGGGAAGCGATATCGACGAAGAACTCGAAGTTGCCCTGGCCCCGCATCGGATCGCATCGGCCCTCGCCTGCCGATATCAGCGCCAGCAATACCGGCAGGATGGCGACGAGAGCACGCGCGTGCGAACGTATGCGAAGCCCGAGAGACACGCAGCGCTATCCCTCTAGTAGCTGAAGTTCATGCTGAACCGATGACTCGTGCCGAGATAATCGAGATCCTCCCAGGAATAATCCAATCCGATATCGGAGGTTTGGCTCGTATCGATCCGAAAACCGACGCCCCACGCGAGCTTCTGGGTGTCGTATCCGATATTGTAGCCCGATCGAAGCATGAAGAACTGATTGAAGCTGTATTCCATTCCGACGTTCATACGTTCCTTGTTATCTACCGGGTGCGCGAATTCGCCCGTCGCGAGGAGCGCATGAGCGCCGCTCCGGTACGCGTCGACCGAAAGCCCGACCTTGAAGGCGGTCGGGAGCTTGGAAGCGCGGTTGTCGAAATCGACCTCGCCGCCGAGGCTCTGGACCATCATGCCCAGCCGCATGCCCTGGATGCCGATGCGGTAGAGGAGACCGAAGTCGAACGCGAGCGTTTCGACGCTCTTGTCGGCGAGACCCATATGGATGAAATGGGTCGTGATGCCCGCCGAAAACCGGTCCGTGAAGTACGTNNTAGATGGTTCTCTCCTCCTGCGGGTCCATCGTGAGCGCCCGGGCGCTCACACCGAACGATCCCGGAAGGTACGGCGTGTTGAACACTGCGCCGGCGAAATAGATGCCGAGATCGGCCGGCCAGATAACCGTGTTCACCGTCACCTGCGTGCGAGGCTGCTCGACCATCCCCGCGGGATTCCAGTACAGGGACGTCGCATCGTTGGCGACGGCCGTGAAGGCGCTTCCCATTCCCGCCGCTCTCGCCGATACGCCGATCTTCAGGAATTGCGCCGAGTACGTACCGACCTTCTCGAAAGGTTTGGTCGACGCCGACGCCAGAGCGGGGACCAGCGCGATCAGCACAATCCCCATGCAAATCCAACGCTTCATCACGCAACCTCCTCGGAGAGAACGTTCATAGTAATCGATTATCGAATCACAACGAATTTTCCGATCGCCCTCGAGAACTTCCCGTCCTCGGGCTCCACGGAGAACAGGTACACTCCGCTCGTCGCGTCCTGCCCGTTCCGCGAGACGAGATCCCACGCCAGCGTCCCGTTCCCGGCGCTCCCGTCATGGAAGAGCGTCTCGACGAGATCCCCCGCGACCGTGTAGATTCGAACCGTCGAACGGCATCTCGGGAGGTTCCTGAACTCCACCTTTATACCGGTCGGATCGTCCTGGTTCGGTTCGAGCTGCCAGGGCTGCATCGTCTGCGCCGTGGCGGGGTTCGGAACCACATATACTTCTTTTTCCTGGAATGTTTCGGCGTCCTGCGCCCCGGAAAGCGGCGAGACGTACTGGAAGTTCGACGACGGATCGCCGAAGTATCCGACCTTCGTCGGCACTCCATTCGTGAGCACGTGATCGTACGCCGTCACGCTGTAGAAATAATGCATTCCGTTGTGGACGCTGGTGTCGACGAATTTATAGTATTGCAGCCCTCCCTGGAATCCGAGACCGTACCGGGCGAGCGCTTCGAGCGTGTCGCATTCGAGCGGGGCCAGTCCGGGCGGGCAGGGCACTTTGTCCATCGGGTAGTTATAGACGTTCTGCTCGAAATAGGCGATATAGGCATCCTTGTTGGGAAGATTGAGGAGAGGCTCGTATTTCCATCCTCCCTGCGAGAACGGCGTCTTGAAGCTCTTGTCGGGCGACACGCCGTTCACGAGATCGCGTTCCTCGATGAGCTGCCAGAGCTCGCGGTTCGGGCCGGTGAGAACCGAGGTGCCGAGGGGCCGTTCCCATCCGTCCGCGCGCCAGATCCGGTAGCCCTCGAAGTCGTACTCGAGCGTGCTCACGTCGGGGGTCACCTCGCTGAAGTTGTCCCAGAGAAGCGTCACCTTGTGATCCCCCGGAATGAGCCGCATGACGGGGGGCGGAGGAGCGGAGCCGACGAGCCAGTGCACCTGGTGTTCCTTGCCGCCGACGCCCGTCTGGTAATCGGAAAACACCGCGTCTCCCTTGGAGCAATATTGATCGTCCCAGAGCTCCCTCTCCAGCCTGCAGTCGGCGTTGACCCAGACTATCTCTCCCCTCGCCGCGGAGATGGGCTGATTCGCCAGAACGGCATCGCACGAATCGACGACGAGCCCGTTCACGGGGCCGGGCACGGGCGTTTCGCGGCCGTTCGTGCCGGTCAACGGGTTCCCGTCGATATCGAACCAGTTGCCCTGGTAGGTGAGGGCCGCGCTCGCCGCGCTCACCTTCAGGCCTTCGAGCCCGAGACCGACGGCGAATGCGACCTGCAGAACGAGCGTCGAATCGGGCTCGAGCTCCCTGAAAGGTCCCGTCGCCATGAGCATGCGGTAATCTCTCGGAACTTCCTGATTACGGTCTCTCGTGGTCTTGCTCATGAGCTCGTAGCGCTGGAAATCGTTATCCGGATCGCCGCCGTTCTCGTACGGCTGGTCCCCCGAGAAGTTCTGGTATGAGGTGATCCCGACCTTCTTCGGCGCGGTTTCCCCGAGAGGATCGGTATCGTGGCCGAGGAAGAGAATCCCCATATAGCCCATGGTCTGTCCCTCGTCCCCGTCGACGTCGTAGAAGTACGCGATGCTGACGCGGATCGGAACGATACGATCTCCCTTTTGCGCGCACACGATGTCTTCGAAAAGACCGACGCCGTCGTCGAGCCAGTATTGCTCTCGCGTCCGCGGACCGGCGTCGCCGTCGGCGAAAAAGCCGATGTACATATCCTCGATGCTCTCGACGC
>JAFNGP010000326.1:1215-1382 GCA_017885175.1 bacterium | reverse complement strand
GCCGTCGCCGTCGTCGTCCATGCCGTTCAGCCAGTCCTCGTCTATTTTACCGTCCTTGTCGTCGTCGGGCGGACTCGGGTAGCGGGCTCCGCCCAGCGCGCCCTCGAACGAGCGATAGATCGTCACGACGGGATCCAGCGGGTCGGGCATGAACTCCTGCTCGTACG
>JAFNGP010000326.1:0-1183 GCA_017885175.1 bacterium | reverse complement strand
TCCCCAGTTCGTCACGTTCATCTGGAGGTTGCCCACGTTATGGACCCAAGCCCCGCTGAGCGCCCTGATCTTTTGGGGCATACCCTTCATCTTGCCGACCCATGCCGCGTCGTCATTCCTCGCGGACACCGGGGCGCTTGTCATGAATATCAGCAGAAGCGCCGCCCCTGCCTTGACCCATTTCATGCGATTCATGCGCAAACCCTCCTCCGTCATCCAGGAGCGCTCTAGAACTCGAATCCGAATCCGATACGCCACGTTTTCCGCGAGTCCCATATCGTCGGATCGTTGACCGGAATAAACTCATCGATGCCGTCTTCGTTGATATCCTGCAGATAGGCTCCTCCGTACTGCCCGGTTTCGGTCAGGTACGAGCCGCCGTCCATGCCCGCGTTCGCCATGCCGGGGACCGCTCCGGGAGAGACCCCGCCGGGGGAAAGTATGTCCTCGTCCAGAAGGTTGCGGCCCTCGAAGAAGAGCATGAGCTCCTGGCCGT
This sequence comes from bacterium, assembly GCA_017885175.1. Taxonomy (GTDB): domain Bacteria; phylum Krumholzibacteriota; class Krumholzibacteriia; order Krumholzibacteriales; family Krumholzibacteriaceae; genus SSS58A. The sequence goes on along the minus strand of JAFNGP010000326.1, from coordinate 687 downwards.
AGACGCTGAACATCTTGCGTCCCTGGATATTGATGACGTGCGACGTGGGCAGCCGTTCGGAGTTTTCCCACAGGGGATCCTGGCGGCGCGCGAAACGATCGACAGGCGTCCACGGGAGCCCGCTGCTGTACGAATACACGACCGTCGCTCCCCACTTGTTCTGGTCNNGGTGACGTTCAGCGTATGGCGCTGATCCCAGTCGAGAGGCATCTCCTGCGTCGGCAGGTGCGTGAGCCCCTCCGCGGACACGCCGAACTCCGCGTCGGACGCGACGCCGTCCGCGTACGAATAGGTATAGGATATCTCGCCGCCGACGTAGCGGTTCCTCATCTTCTCGAAGCTTATCTCGAGACCGCGCGAGCTCGCGTACGTTCTGTTGATATACCGGTATCCCTGCCGGCCGAGCGCCTCGTCAAGCACGCGCGTCGAGGAGATCAGCCCGAAGATGTCTTTGTTGAATACGACGAAGTGCCCCGCGATCGTCTCGCTGAACTGGTGCGAAACGCCGGCCTGGTACGAAACGGTGAGCTCCTCGTCGAGATCGGGATTGCCGAGAACACCCGATCCGAAGAGCAGGTCCTGGGTCCTGAAGAGGTAGTTCCTGCTCGGCCACTGCGTGAACCGCCCGTAGTGGAAATGGAATTTATCGCGATCCGTGATCGGAAACGCGAACCCGAGCCGCGGGCT
>JAFNGP010000325.1:1933-2704 GCA_017885175.1 bacterium | reverse complement strand
ATCTTCGCTTTCTGGGGTGAGACCCGTACGTGCCGCGCGATGGCGCGTGCTTCCATGTTCGTTTACCTCCGAAAGGTCAGGTCTTTTTGCCGCCCGGGTGTCCACGGTAGACTCGCGTCGGAACGAATTCGCCGAGCTTGTGGCCCACCATATTCTCGGTGATGAACACCGGAACGAATTTGTTGCCGTTGTGAATCGCCAGCGTCTGCCCCACGAACTCGGGCGAGATCGTCGATCGCCGCGCCCAAGTCTTCGCGACCTTCTTGTCCCCCGCCTCGTTCATTCTCTCGAGCTTTCTCACGAGCTTCTCGTCGATAAAGGGGCCTTTTTTCAGTGATCTGGCCATCGAACCTCCATACGGTGACTGAGCCGCCCTCACTCGAGAGCGTTCCGGACCCGGCCGCGGGGCCGGCCCGAACCTGCGCCTACTTCTTCCTCCGGTGCACGATCAGCTTGCTGGAAAGCTTGTTGCGCCGGCGCGTCTTGTACCCCTTCGTGGGCTTGCCCCACGGGGTCGTCGGATGTCTGCCGCCGCTCGATTTTCCTTCGCCGCCGCCCATCGGATGATCGACCGGGTTCATCGCGACTCCGCGGACCTTGGGTCTGCGGCCCAACCAGCGGGTGCGCCCCGCCTTGCCGATCGATATGTTTTCGTGATCGATATTGCTCACTTGACCGATCGTCGCGTAGCACTCCTTGCGAACCTTCCGGAGCTCGCCGCTCGGGAGCCTGAGAAGCACGTGGTTCCCTTCCTTGGCCATGAGCTGCGCG
>JAFNGP010000325.1:1640-1858 GCA_017885175.1 bacterium | reverse complement strand
ATGTAGCGCTTCTCGCCGTCCGCGTAGTTGAGCAGCGAGATGAACGCCGAACGGTTCGGATCGTACTCGAGCGAAGCGACTTTCGCCGGAATGCCGACCTTGTTGCGTTTGAAGTCGACGATGCGGTACTTCTGCTTGTGCCCGCCGCCGATGTGGCGGCTCGTGATGTGGCCGTCGTTGTTGCGGCCGCCCGTGCGCTTCAACACCTCGAGGAGCGA
>JAFNGP010000325.1:0-1632 GCA_017885175.1 bacterium | reverse complement strand
CCGAAACCTCAAACCTGGTCGAAAACGTCTATATTCTGCCCCTTGGCGATCTTGACGAACGCCTTTTTCCGATCGGGGCGCTTCCCCTCGAACCGTCCGCCCTTCATCATCGTCTTTTTCGGCTTGCCCCTCATGACCGCGGTCTTCACGTCCATCACCGTGACGCCGAAAAGCTTCTCGACGGCAAGCTTGATCTCGCGTTTGTTCGCGTCGGGGTGAACCTCGAAGATGAACTTGTTGTCGGCTTCCTTCACCTCGTTGCCTCGCTCCGTGATGACGGGCTTCAGAATGATCCTCGTCAGATCCTTCATCTCGCAAACACCCCCTCGAGGGTGGACAACCCTTCTTTCGAAATAAGAACCACTTCCGCGCGCAGTATGCCGTAGGCGTTCGTGTTGCGGCTCTCGATCACGTCGATGCCGGGAATGTTCCGCACCGAACGATAGACGGCGTCGTTCCACGCGTGGGTGATGAAGAGCACGCGCTTGCCTTTGAGCCCCGCGGCCTGGAGGAAGCTCACGAAAACCTTCGTTTTCGGCTTGTCGATGGCGACCCCCTCGACGAGAACGACGTTCTCGCTGCGGCTCTTGTCGCTCAGGGCCGATACGAGCGCGATGCGCTTCATCTTGCGCGGTATCGAATAATGGTAATCGCGCGGATGGGGGCCGAACACGACGCCGCCGTGGCGCCAGATCGGCGAGCTGCGCATTCCCGCGCGCGCCCGGCCGGTGCCCTTCTGTTTGTACGGCTTCTTCGTGCTGTAGCTCACGTCGCTCCGCCCCTTCGCCTTCGAGGTGCCGCGCCGCTGATTCGCCAGATACTGGCGAACCGAGTCGTAGAGCACCGCTTTGTTGACGGGGGCGCCGAAGAGCGTCTCGGGCAACTCTACCGTACCCTTCAAAGTACCGCTGAAATCATAAAGTTTTGCACTCGTCATGATTCTTCCTCTGTCCAGACACCTCACGCGGACGCCGTGACCCGGAGGATCGTATTCGCCGCTCCCGGCACAGCCCCGCGCACCAAGATCAGATTATTCTCTACGTCTATCTCGACAACCTTCAAATTCTTGACGGTGAAGATCTCGTATCCCATCCGGCCCGCCATGCGTTTCCCCTTCATCACGCGCGAAGGGTAGGCGGAGCTTCCGATCGAGCCGGCCACGGCGTGAGACTTGGATCCGTGGGTCTGGTCGCCGCCGTGAAACTTGTGGCGCTTGACGAGCCCCGTGAAACCCCGCCCTTTCGTCTTACCCGTAACGTCGACCCACTCGACGCCGTTGAAGATGCTCACGTCGATCATCTGGCCCGGCTTGAAATCGTCGGCGTTATCGACGCGGAACTCCTGCAGGTGCTTGTACGCCGGGAGATTCGCTTTCTTGAAATGCCCCGCCGAGGGGAGCTTCAATTTCGTCAACCGCACGTCGCCGAATCCGAGCTGCACCGCGCCGTACTTTTCCTTCTTCANNCCACGGGGCACGGACCGAGCTGGATAACCGAGACGTTCACCTGGAATCCGTCCTTGTCGAATATGCTCGTCATGCCTATCTTCTTGCCGATCAGCCCTTGCATCTCGCCCTCCCCGTTCAAACCTTTATCTCGATGTCGACGCCCGCCGGGAGATCGAGCTTCTGCA
>JAFNGP010000324.1 GCA_017885175.1 bacterium | reverse complement strand
GGTCGTACCGCATGCAGTCGATGAGGACAAAATAGACCTTCTTCCCCTCCCTAAGGCGCGGAAACACCCAGCGGCCGATCACGTCCACGCTCAGCGGGGGCCGTTCCGAGCCGCGCATCCAGTCGGGGTAGACGCGTTCGATGTAACGCGCAAAATCGGAGTTCGATTTCTTCTTGAGGTCCTGCTGGGTCTGCTCGAGCCCCGTCGCGCTGAAACGGTCGAATTCGACGTCCCAGAAGGAGAGCTCTTGATGGATCCCGACCCATTCGCGCCAGCCGGGGCTCGAACGGAGATTCCCGTCGATCCGCTGGTACGCCTGGAGGTAGTCCTTGCTGAGAACGGTTTCCTGGATGCGATGCGAATCGAGGATGCGCTTCGCGGCCGAATAGATCTGGAGCGGATTCACGGGCNNTCGTTCTTCGTGATCATGATCACGGGGAGGTTCGAATCGATTTCCTTGATCTCCTGGAGCGTCTCGAGACCGCTCTTGCCGGGCATCGTCTCGTCGAGGAGAATGAGATCGAATCTCCCTTTCTTGAGCGCGGCGACGCCCTCGTCGCCGCTCGAGGCGGCCGTGACCGCGTAGCCCTTTTCCTCGAGGAACATGATATGGGAGCTCAGGAGATCGATCTCGTCGTCGACCCAGAGAATCCGCTTTTCCTTCGCCATACGATCCGCTCCGCTCCCGTTCAATCGACGGGAAAGGTGAGAAGAAACGTCGTTCCTCTTCCGGGCTGCGATTCGAGAACCCGGATCGATCCGCCGTGTATGTCCTCGACGATGCGTTTCGTCAGAGAAAGCCCGAGACCCCAGCCGCGGCTCTTCGTCGTGAAGCCGGGAGAGAAAACGCGCTTGCGCACGCCCGGGGTCATTCCCCTGCCGCTGTCGCTGAAGAGTATCTCGACGCGCCGGTCCTTCTCGTTCATCCTGCACTGAATATGAATCTTTCCCTCATCCCCCGCGATCGCGTCGAGCGCGTTCTTGATCATGTTCTCGAGCACCCAGCCGATGAGCTCCTTGCTGCACCGGACAAGGGGAAGCTCGTCCGATTCGGTCGTGATCGTCGAATTGATCTTGAGCGAAGGGCGTCTCCGCTCGAAGTAGCGCACGGTCTCGTCGACGATCGGGGCGAGCTCCTGAAGCTCGAGCTTCGGCGCGGAGCCGATCTTGCTGAAGCGCGCCGAGATCTTGCTCAGACGCTCGACGTCCGTCTCGACCTCGTCGATCGCCATCGCGAGCTTGTCGGAAGCGCGCGCCGCGGCGAGCTCCTCGCGAATCATCGCGATCCATCCCATGATCGAGGAGAGCGGCGTTCCGAGCTGGTGGGCGGTCTCCTTGGCCATGCCGACCCAGATCGAACGCTGTTCGCCGCTTTTCACGGCGCGAAATCCGAGGAACCCGAAGAGGACGAAGATCACGAAAACGCCGATCTGCACGTACTGGGCGACGGCGAGCTCGCGCGAGAGTGATGATGGCCCGAAATGGAGAAGCGCCTTGAACCTCTCCCCCTCGATCGGCGCCGGTTCGTTCACGCGATCGAAGGCCTGGGCCTTCCGCAGAACCCTCTCGAGAAGGGGATCGTTCGGAGAGGCCGGATCGAATTTCATCAACCTCCCCATATCGGCACCCTCGTCGCCCGAATTCAGCGGGGGAATCCCGATCTGCGGGCTCCAGAGCATCGGCCTTCCCGCCTCGTCGGTGATGATGAAGGGGGCGTTCAGATCGCGCAGCGCCTCGCGAATGAACTCGATGCTGCTCTTGTCGTCCACCCGATCGATCTCGAGCGCGATAAAACGGGCGTACTGGCGAGTCGTCCGCGCCGATTGCGCGCTCATTTTCTTGATGATGCCGTTGTTGTACACGAGGGCAAAGGCGACGACGATGACGCTCCCCGCGATGATGTACACTTTGAGGAGAAACGGAAAATTTCGTGGCGCCCTCATGATCCGATCAGACCTCGAGGTATTCCCTGCCCCCCATGTAGGGGACGAGGACACGGGGGACGCGGACCTTGCCGGTCGGCGTTTGGTTGAGCTCGAGGATCGTCGCGATGACCCGCGGAAGCGCGAGCCCCGAGCCGTTCATCGTGTGCACGAATTCGGGCTTCTCGTTCGGCCGTCTCTTGAAACGGATATTCGCCCGGCGCGCCTGAAAATCCTCGAAGTTGCTGCAGGACGAAACCTCGAGCCATCGGCCCATCGCGGGAGCGAACGTCTCGAGGTCGTAGCACTTCGCGGCGCCGAAGCTCATATCCATCGTGCAAAGCTCGATGACGCGGTGCGGGATCTCGAGCGCCTCGAGCACGGCGGTCGCGTCGCGCGTGAGAGATTCGAGCTCCTCGTACGACGTTTCGGGAAACGAGAGCTTCACCATTTCGACCTTGTCGAACTGATGCACCCGCACGAGCCCTTTCGTATCCTGGCCGTAGCTTCCCGCCTCGCGGCGGAAGCACGGGCTATACGCGGTGAGTTTGACGGGGAGGCGCGCGCCGTCGAGCACCGCTCCGCGGTACATATTGGTGAGCGGAACCTCGGCCGTGGGAACGAGAAACAGGTCGTCCTTCTCGCTGAGGTACATATCCTCGGCGAGCTTCGGAAGCTGCGCGGTGCCGACCATGCACTCGCGGTTCACGAGGTACGGCACCGAGACCTCCTCGTAGCCTTGTTCCCGGTGCAGATCGATCATGAAATTGACGAGCGCCCGGGAGAGGCGCGCCCCGTCGCCCCGAAGCACGACGAATCCCCTGCCGCTCAGGGAGCTTCCCGCGCCGAGATCGATGATCCCGAGCTTCTCGCCGATCTCCCAATGCGGGAGTATTCCATCGAACGGCTCGGGAACCGCTCCCCAGGAACTCCTCACGACGTTGTGCTCCGGGCACGTTCCGTAGGGCGCCGAATCGTGCGGCAGATTCGGTATGAAGAGGGCGAGCTCGTCGAGCCGCGCGCCGAGATCCTTGAGCTCGGCGTCGATTTCCTTTATCCGATCGGAGGATCGCTTCATCCGCTCGAGGATTTCGCCGGCGTCCCTGTTTTCCTTTTTGAGACGGGATATCTCCTGGGAAGCCTCGTTGCGCTCGTGCTTGAGATTCTCGGTTTCCTGAATGAGGGCCCGCTGCCGTTCGTCGAGGGCGAGGAACGCGTCGAGGTCGAACGAAGCGCCTTTCTTGCGCAGGCCCTCGCGTACCCGGTCCGGATCCTTCCGTATGAGCTTTCGGTCGAGCATCGCGTCAGCAGTTCCCCCTAATTTTCCTGAACGATTCGACGATCTCCTCCCCGCCCGAGGCGAGGAGCTCGTTCGCGAGCTTTTCGACGACCCGCGTCCGGTCCGCGAGCGCTCCGCTCATGATGCCCGATATTTTTTCGGAACCGTCGAAGGCGACGATCACCGCCTCGATTTCGAATTCGTTTTCATCAACGTTGGCGAGCACGCCGACCGGGGCCCTCCCGTCCTTCGCCACGCGCTCGAGGAACATCCGCTCGACCTCTACCTCCATCGCCGCCGATTGATCGTTGATACCGCGCAGCATCGAGAAGACGTCCTTCCTGTCGCGCCGGCCGACGAGCGCCAGCGCGCCCTGTCCGGCGACGGGGGTGCAGATCGAAGTCGTAAACACCTCGACGACGTGCTCCTGCTGATTGAGCATCTCGACGTCCGAGGCGGGATACACGAACGCCTCGATCGTTCCGCGATTCATCGCGTCGAAGAGGCCGCCGAAATCGTCGTCTCCATCCACGAGCTTGAGCTCGCTCCGGTAATAGAGAAGCTGCCCGCGCTTCACCGGATCGTTCACCGCAACGCGGGTATTCTCCGGTTGTTCGTCGAGAATGAGGCTCTCGTGCGAGACGAGCGCGTCGAAGGGGTTTGTCCGCGCGATAATCGCGGCGATCTCGATCGTGTCCGCGATCTGGAGCGGAATCCACCGCGCGTCCATCACGGCGACGTCGATCTCCCCTTTTCCGAGACGTTGGAGAACGGCCGCCGCACGCCGCGCTTCGAGCTTCCGGGGCGCCGGCTTTGCGCGATCGTCCCTTCCCCGATTGTCGGGCGCGTCGACGAACTCCACGCTCGGGTGCGCCTCCATGAGCGCCGCGCACGCGCGCGCGCGGCAGAGCATCGACAGCTCGTCGCCTCGGCTCCCCACGATGATATGTTTCGCGCGGCCCATAACGACTCCCGTATGCACCGGAATTGTTGAAACGATCGAACACAAACTATCACAGCACTCGGGAAAACGCAATTGGAAAGGTGTTCGCGGCGGAGAGGAAAGGGTTAACGCTGGCGAGCGACGTTCTGAGCGGCGGTGATGCCGCAGCCGCCGAGTATTTCCTCCTCGGCCGCTCCCGGCAGATTGAAACGCACCATCGACCGGAGCGCGACGATGAAGATGAGAAGCGCGAACGCGAACGCGGCACCGAGAGCGATGAGGTTCCCCATCATCGTGAGAACGCCGAGAACGCCGAACGCCGCGGACGCTCCCCAAAGGATGAGATCGACCTTCCTCATCGAGCGGTAACGGTAGAGGAGCATGTGATGGAGATGCCGATGATCGGCCTCGAACACGGGACGGCGCGTGACGAGCCGCCGCACGAACGCGAGCCCCGTGTCGAGAAGCGGCACGGCGAGGATCATGACGTTGCCCGCGATCCGGTAGAAGATATCCTGGCCGGGCGCGACGAGGAGCAGCGAGACGAGACCGAACAGAAGCCCGAGGAAGAGGCTGCCCGAATCGCCCATGAAAATCGACGCCGGCGGAAAATTGTACTTCAGAAACGAGAGCGTCGCGCCGCAGATGACGAGCGAAACCGCGACGACGAGCGGTTGGCCCGTACGCTGCCCGGCGACGGCGAACGAAGCCGCCGCGATGAACGCGAGCCCCGACGCGAGGCCGTCGAGCCCGTCGATCAGGTTAAACGACGTCGTCACGACGAGCATCCAGACGGCGATCGCGAGAAACAGCGGCAGGACGAGATACACGGCGACGCGCAACGCTCCGAAATGCATGAGGAGGGCGAGCCCCACCGCGGCGACGAAAACGGAAACGGCGACCTGAAGAATGAGCTTATAGATGTAATGGAGGCTCCGCAGGTCGTCGATGATGCCGAGGAGAAATACGAGGAAACCGCTCGCTATCAGCACGGGGGTGAATGCCTGCACGACCGGACTGTCCGGAAGAAAGAACAGAAAGAGCGGAAGGAGAGTGAACAGTATCGCGCCGATGATCCCCACGCCGCCGATATGCGCGATGTCCCTGCTTGTGCGTCCGTTCGGTTTCTCGCAAATCCGCAGACGCGCCGCCATGCCGCGGACGAGCGGCGTGAACAGCA
>JAFNGP010000323.1 GCA_017885175.1 bacterium | reverse complement strand
TCCGTTTTCATCGAGGACGGCACGTACGCGGTGACCGATTCGTTCGGGCTCTATTCGATTCCCGGCGTCGTCGAGGGACGGCATGTCGTGCGGATCGACCCCGCGTCTCTTCCCGATTCTCTCGAGCCGGGAGAGGGCGGCTATTTCGGGTTCGGCGAGGCCGGGGAGATGCTCGTCGACCTCGCCCCGTCGGGGCGCCGGAGAGCCGACTTCCCGCTCGTGCGGTCGGGCCGTCCCGGCGGCGGGGCGAACGCTTCGACGGACGCGTCGGGGCGCGCCGCATCGAAGCGGGCCGAAGGCGCCGCGGCCGATTCGTCCGCTTCGCCCGGCCGCGCGGCGGCGGGCTCCGGCGCGACGGCGGGCTCCGGCGCGCCGTCGGGCCCGGCGAAACCGGATCAATCGTTCGAGGCGATCACCATACCGAGCGCGCAGTTCGGCGCGGGGGAGGCCATGATCGAGGGCATTCCCCTGAGCCGCGTCGCCGCCCTGTCGCTCTGGATCAAGGATCACCCGGGCTGGAAGATCTTCATCGAGGGGCACACGGACAGCATTCCCATCGCGAGCGCGGCCTTCCCCTCGAATCTCGAGCTTTCGATCGCCCGCGCGCGCTCCGTATTCCAGATCCTCCGCATGAACGGCATTCCCGAGGATAGAGTCGACTATACGGGCTGCGGCTCGCGCGAGCCGGTCGCGTCGAACGCCGGCGAGGAGGGGCGCGCGCTCAATCGCCGCGTCGAGATCCGCGTCGTGCCGCCGGCCGATTACGCGGCGGGAGATCCGGGCCTTTCCGAGATCCTGAAGCAGTCGGAACGGCAGGAATACGCGCTGGCCGACTCCACGGGAATATGCGCCGGCATCGTCAAGCCGGAAGAGGGAACGATCTTCTTCTCGCGCGGAGAGATCGACGTCGAAATCGTTTCTCCCCTCGGCTCCGACGCCGAGCTCTACGTGAACGGCCTCCCGGTGGGCAGGGAGCGGATCGGCCTCAAGAAAATCGACATCGCGAGCGGCACATTCGGATCGATCTTTTACGGCGTGAAAATCGAGGAGGGCAAGAACGACATCCTCGTCGTGTGCCGCGAGTACGGCGGAAAGCGCAGCACCTGCGTCCGGCACGTCTATCTCGCGGGACAGCCTAAGGCCATCACGCCCGAGCGCGAGCTCGTCACGCTGCCCGCCGACGGCAAGACGGCGGGCGAGCTCGTCTTCCTCGTGAGCGACGGGAACGGGCTGCCCGTCCGCGACGGCATATTCGTCACGGTGAGCGGGGCGGAAGAGCTCGTCGCGGGTCTCGACGCGAACCCGCAGCAGCCGGGCGTCCAGGCGGCCACGGAAAACGGACGCGTCGTCGTCGCGCTTCCACCGATGCGCGATTCGAGGAAGGAGCGGATCGGCGTCGAGCTGAACGGCGTCTCCGCCGCCGCGCGCGCCGCCTACGAGGCGCCGCTCCGGAACTGGTTCCTCTTCGGTTACGGCGAGGGGGAGCTCGGATACAGCGATCTCTCGGGAACGGGAAGCACCGGCCGCCTGCTCGAGAAGCAGCACGACGGCGCCTTCGCGGAAGGGAAGCTCTCGTTCTACGGCCAGGGAGAAATCAGGAACGGCCACCTCCTCACGTGCGCCGTCGATACCCGTCCCCTGCGGGACGACATGCTCTTCAGGCGCATCGAGCCCGAGAAATATTATCCGATCTACGGCGACGCGAGCGAGCTCAGGTTCAACGCCGCGTCGCGGAGCGGCACGTTCCTGCGGCTCGATCACCGCAGATACGACGCGATGCTCGGCGACTTCCGCACCGATCTCGGCAAGGCCGAGTTCACGAGCTACCACCGTTCCTTCAACGGCGCCTCGGGCGAGGCGCGCTTCGCGCAGGGAAGCGTGAAGGCGTTCGTCACGCAGGCGGACCAGGTGACGTACCAGGAGGAGATCCGCGCCGAGGGGACGAGCGGCTTCTATTTCCTCAAGCAGTATCCGCTCGTCGAAAACAGCGAGAAGATCCGCCTCGAGGTGAGGGACCGGTACCGGCCCGAGCGCATCGTCCGCGTCGACTACAAGCTGGCGGGGCGCGATTACGACATCAACTATCTGGACGGGAGCATCCTCTTCAAGGAAAGCGTTCCCGTCTTCGACGAGGATCTGAATCCCGTGACGATCGTCGCGAGCTACGAATGCCGCGGATCCGGCGAACGCAACTTCATCTACGGGCTGCGAAGCGCGATGGCGGTCACGGACAGCCTCGAGATCGGAACGACCGCGGTGCTCGAGGAAGAGGGCGTGGAGAATTACACGCTCCTCGGTTTCGACCTGGCGGGACGGGTTCGCGAGGGTCTGGAGGTCGAGAGCGAGTTCGCGCGCAGCGAAAAATTTCTCCTCGGCGGCGGAAACGCGTTCCGCGTTCTCCTCAGGGGGGAAACGGCCCGCGCCGTCCGGTGGAACGCCTATTACCGCGCGGTAGACGAGAATTTCTTCAATTCCTCGTTCTCGGGCGGGAAGACGGAGCTCGGCAGCGTCAAGATCGGCGGCGATCTCGCGTGGAAAGTGAATCGAGGGTTCGGCGCGAGCGCGCAGGCCTTCCGGCACTCGTTCCGCGAGCGGGACGAGACGAGGGACTACGCGGATATCGCGGGCCATTACACGGCCGGCGCCCTCGAGGGGCAGGCCGGCTTCGCCGCCGCCGGGCACGGCGACACGCGCGAGGGGGATCAGTCGGCGGTGCTCTTGCTCACCGGGCTCGCGCTCAAAGGCCCGCGGACGTCGGGGGAGATCCAGTGGGACCAGATCCTCTCGGGCGAGGAGGTCGCTGAGTATCCGAACCGGCTCCAGGCGAAACTCTCGCGGCGTCTCTGGCGCGGGGTCGCGGCGACGCTCAAGCACGAGTACCGGACGGGGAATCGCTCGGGAACCCGGCACCTCACGCAGATCGGGATCGAATCGAATCTCACGGAGAGCATGCAGGCCTACTCCCGTTACCAGCTCGAGGGCGCGATGAGCGGCGAGCGCGGCCAGGCGACGATGGGAATCAGAAATCGTTTCGCCCTCGCGGAGGATCTCACGGCGACCGCCGCCCTCGAGAAGCTCGCGACGGTGAGCGGGGACGGCGCGGAGGATTACCTTTCGCTCTCGACCGGCGCGCTGTACACGCCGGCGAAGGGAGATTATCGCCTGAAGGGCAACTACGAAATACGGTTCGAGCCCGCGCGCGACAAACATCTCGCGGAGCTCGCTGCGATGAAGCGGATGAGCGAGCGCTGGAGCGTGCTCGCGAAGGGGGATCTCTGGTTCTCCGACGAAAAGCGGGAGGAAAACAACGTCAAGGGGAGCTCGACGGTCGGATTCTCCGTGCGGCCGCGCTCCGCGCGGAAGGTCGAGATTCTCTCCATGGTCAAGACGGCGTACGAAAAGAACAGCCCCGCCCATCCGGACGCGATAGACAAGGAGCTTCTCGGATCGATCGAGGCGAACTACGCGCCGGGCGCCGCGTGGGAGCTCGAGGGCAAGATCGCCGCGCGCCGGGTCGCGAACTCGTTCAGGGGCTATTCGGCGGACGCGACGGCGTTCCTGTATCAGGCGCAGGCGATACGGGTCATCGCGAAGAAATGGGACGTCGCCTTCAAGGCGCGCGTCGTGCAACAGCGCGAGACGGCCACGACGAGCTACGGGGGCGGTTTCGAGCTCGGCAGGCTCGCCGCCGGCAACCTGTGGGTCGGGGCGGGGTACGATTTCGGCGGGCATAACGACCGCGACGCGTCGGTGAACAGCTTCGAGCGAAGCGGATTCCATTTCGGCATGAGGCTCAAGTTCAACGAGAGAATCATGGAGTACTTCGACGGCAGCCGGGAGGTGGGCGAGTGAGGAGGAGAACCGCGATTGCGATCGCCGCGGCCGCCGCGCTCGTCGCGGCGCTGGGCGCGTTCGGCGCTCCGCGCGCGGGAGAGCTCGTGCAGAACGGGGGCTTCGAGGCGGGCGGCTTCACGGGATGGATCCACGGCGCCGGGAACACATCGGGCCAGTACAACACCGCCTGGGCCGACCACTCGGTCGTTCTCGATTATCCGTTCGCGGGCAGCTATTCGGCCCTTCTCGGATTCAAGTATACGGCCCAGCGGGCGAACCGGTTCGGCTACATGTACCAGGACGTCGCGATTCCGACGAACATATCGCGGGCGACCCTCTTCTTCAAGTTCCGCCAGCAGGGGTACGACGGCCTCCAGTACGACCCCTTCCGCGCGGAGATCAGGAACACGTCGAACACGATTCTCGCCACCGTCGTCACGTTCGCGTTCACCGAGTGGAACGATCAGTTCAAGGACAGCGGGTGGCTCGACGATAACAACGTCTCGCCCGCCGGATACAATATGACGTCGTACGCCGGGAGCACGGTCCGGCTCTATTTCAGGCAGGACAACCTCACCGACAACCTCTACGAGACGTGGGTGTTCGTCGACGACGTGTCGGTCGTCTACAAGAAATTCGTCGATCTCGCGGTCGACGGGAACGGGGACGATCTCTTCGGAAACATCGGGACGGGCGCCGGGGGGACCTCGATCCGGAGCAGCGAGGCGGGCCAGACCGCCGTGTACCAGCTCGATATCGAGAACGAGGGGCTCGACGCCGATACCTATAACCTTACCATGACGCCGCCGGCGGGCTGGTCCGTAAGCGTTCGCTACAACGGCGCCACCTATGCGTTCCCCTGGGCGACGCCGACGATTCCGGCGGGCTCGAAGATACAGGCGGAAGTGCTCGTGACCGTCCCCGCGGGCCAGTCGACCGGAGGATTCTCGACCATCGTCAACGCGGTATCCCGGACGTACGCGAACCGCTACGACAGCGTGCGGCTCACCACGAACGTCATTCCCGCCCGCCACGGCGTCGATCTCGCGATCGACGCGAACGGCCTCG
>JAFNGP010000322.1 GCA_017885175.1 bacterium | reverse complement strand
GTCGGCGCGACCGATCCCGCGAAGGCGCGCCCGGGCACCATCCGGTACATGTACGGGACCGATTTGCAGCGGAATGCCGTGCACGCGTCCGATTCGCGAGAATCGGCTGAAAAAGAGCTTGCTATCGTATTTCATGAAAAATAATATTATAGCCTCATGAATGACGATACCGGCTCCATGGAGCTCGATCTCGGCGGCGTCGAGGCGCGGTCGACCTTTTCGTTCGACAGGGCGTTCGATCTTCCGACGCCCGAAGGGGGAGTCACGGCGTGCGCCGTGGCGGTGGGCGTCAGCGTCAGCAGATCGGCGAGCAGCTATTGCGTAGAAGCGCGCGTGAAGGGAAGCGTTCGCGCGGAGTGCCATCGATGCCTCGCTTCCTTCGATCTGCCTGTCGATACGACGTTTACGTTCATTCTGAACCGAGGGGAACCGTCGACGTTGCCCGACGGCGCTGAAGAAGAAGACATCGTGTCGATCCCGGTCACGCGGGAGACGACGTTGGACATATACCCGCGCGTGCGGGAAGCGCTCATCCTGGAGATTCCGATCAAGCTCCTGTGCCGGGAGGATTGCAGGGGCGTTTGCAGGAAATGCGGGGCGAATCTCAACGAGGGCGAGTGCGGATGTAATCCCGGAATCGGCGATCCACGCTGGGGAGCGCTGAAAAAATTCTTGAACGGGGAGAACAAAACCTAAATATTTCCCCGAACCAGCATCGTGAGACGTAACGAGGAGGAAGCCCATGGCAAACCCGAAACATCGCCATTCGAAAACGCGGGGGAGAAAGCGGAGAACCCACTGGAAAGCCGAAGAGCCGACGCTCACCAAGTGTTCCCACTGCCACCAACCGAAGCCGCCGCATACCGTATGCCCGAACTGCGGGTACTACGCGGGCCGCGAAGTAGTCAAGCCGAAGGTCGAGGAAGGTAAATAGCCTCGCCCCGGAGGACCCATGAAAATCGCGCTCGATGCCATGGGCGGCGATAGAGCCCCGGTCGGGATCGTCGAAGGAGCGTTCGAGGCCGCGCGAGAGGCATCCGCGAGGGTCGAGGTCGTGCTCGTCGGGAAACGCGACGTTCTCGAGGAGCATATCCGCGCGCAGCGGCTCAAGGCTCCGAACGTCGAGATCGTCGACGCCCCCGAAGTGATCGAGATGTCCGAGAGCCCCGCGACGGCGATCCGGCGCAAGCGCGCGTCGTCGATCGCGGTCGGCATGAATCTCCATCGGGAGGGGAAGGTCAAGGCCTTTGTGAGCGCGGGCAACACGGGGGCCGTCGTCGCGAGCTCGCTCCTCACGCTGGGGCGCTTACCCGGCATCGAGCGTCCCGCCATCGCCATCCATCTGCCGACCGACAGCGGAGGCACGGTCCTCATCGACGGCGGGGCCAATTCGGACTGCCATCCCCACAACCTGCTCCAGTTCGCGTTCATGGGATCGGTCTACGCCGAAACGTTTCTCGGCAAGGAGAATCCGCGCGTCGCGCTCCTCAGCATCGGCGAGGAAAGATCGAAGGGCAACGAGCTCACGCGCGGTTCATACGAGCTCCTCGAGAAAAGCGGCCTCAATTTCACGGGGAACGTCGAGGGGAGGGACGTCTTCACCGGAGCGGCGGACGTCGTCGTTACGGACGGATTCGTCGGCAACGTCGTTTTGAAATTTACAGAATCCATCATTTATTATATAAACACCCTGATCAGGGAGGAGACCGGCAAGCGTTTCCTCGCGAAGATCGGCGCCGGGCTCATGAAGCCCGTTTTCCGGGGCGTCAAGCGAAAGCTCGATTACGCCGAGTACGGCGGCATGCCGCTCCTCGGCGTGAACGGCGTCGTGATCATCAGCCACGGAAAAAGCTCTTCGAGGGCGATCAAGAACGCCGTGCTCGCCGCCGAGCGCTTCGTCACGGGCGGCGTGAACGACAGGATCCGGCAGCGAATCGAGAGGTCGTAGGCATGGTTCCGGACAACGGACCGCGGAGCGCGAGATTCGCCGGTTTGGGATATTACCTTCCCGAACGGGTGCTGACGAATTGCGATTTCGAGAAGATGGTTGATACGTCGGACGAGTGGATCATCACGAGAACGGGCATTCGGGAACGGCACATCTCGAAGGCGGAGGAAGCCTCGAGCGACCTCGCGATCGCCGCCGCGCGCATGGCGATGGCCGACGCGCGCGTCGACGCGCTGGACCTCGACCTCATCGTCGTGGGCACGGCGACGCCGGATTATCCCTTTCCCTCGACGGCGACCGTTGTACAGAGGAATATCGGCGCGAAGAACGCGGCCGCGTTCGACGTGGCGGCCGCCTGCTCCGGGTTCTTATACTCGACGACGATCGCGCAATCGATGATCATTGCGGGAAAGGCGCGGCGCGCTCTCGTCGTCGGCGTCGAAACGCTCTCCCGGATCACCGACTACACGGATCGGACGACCTGCGTCCTTTTCGGGGACGGCGCCGGCGCCGTCGTCATGGAGCCGTGCGAGCCGGGCGAGGGGATCCTCGGAACCTACCTGAAGAGCGACGGAAGCTACACCGATCTCCTCTATCAGCCGGTGGGAGGGTCGCGCACGCCGCTGACCGAGGAGCGGATCAGGAACAGGGAGCAATACGTAAAGATGAAGGGGGACGGTCTTTTCAAGTACGCGGGCCCCGAAAAGGACGCAGGTCGCCCGATCCGTGTAGTCGGTGATCCGGGAGAGCGTCTCGACGCCGATGACGAGAGCGCGCCGCGCCTTGCCCGCGATGATCATCGATTGCACGACCGTCACCGCGTATATGAACCCGGAGCAGGCGCCCGCCACGTCGAACGCGACCGCGTTCCTCGCGCCAATCTTGTTCTGCACAACGGTCGCCGTCGAGGGAAAGGGGTAATCCGAGGTCGCGGTGCCCACGACGATGAGATCGATGTCCAGCGCGTCGACGCGAGCGTCGGCCATCGCCTTGCGCGCGGCGTTGATCGCGAGGTCGCTGGAGGCCTCCTCCGCTTTCGCGATATGCCGTTCCCTGATGCCCGTTCTCGTGACGATCCATTCGTCCGAGGTATCGACCATCTTCTCGAAATCGAAATTCGTCAGCACGGCT
>JAFNGP010000321.1 GCA_017885175.1 bacterium | reverse complement strand
AGAGCAGGCTCTGGACGCCCAGCGGCCGGAGCACGAAGGGGGAGTTGCGGATCGCGCGGGCGCCTTCGAGAAGCGCCTGGGGAAGCTCGGGGTGGTAGGTCTTCTCGCGAGGTCCGGGAGCCCGGTTTCTCATCCCGTGGACGGCGATCCCGAGAAGGAGCGACGCCGAGATGAGGTAGCTCGCCCCGTCGAGATAGAAACACGAGGACCACGAGAAGAAATCGTAGATGAGCCCGCCGCCGAGAAAGCCTCCGATGACCCCGGCGATCCCCGCGGCCCAAAGGATCGAGTTCACCTTGAGAAGCTGTTCGCGGGAAACGAGCTCCGGGATGAGCGCGGACTTCGCGGGCAGGAAGAAGAGGTTGCCCGTGGAAATGAGGAACACGACGATCATGACGGGGAAGAAATCGCCCGTCCCCGCGAAAAGAAAGGGGATCGAGCACGCGAGGGCGCCCCTGCAGAGATCGGTCACGACGAGGATCCACCGCTTGTTGAGCCGGTCGACGAGCGTCCCGATGAGGGGCGCGAGAAGAAAGAGCGGCAGCGTCATCGCGAGATAGAATTTCGAGAGCGTCATCGAGGGATCGTCGGAAAAGTCGTTGATGATCGCCATGAGCGAGAAGTTATTGAGCCGGTCGCCGAAGAGGGAGACCGCCTGGGAGGCCCAGAACATCGTGAAGAATACGAGGGGAAGCTCTCTGCGCGTCGTTTCATTCACGGGCGGACCTGCGAGCGGCGGATCGTTTCCGGATCGTGCACGGCTTTCCGGTCGTCGAGAGCGTCGCGATAAACGGATTCGAGGCGTCGCACGACGACCGGCCAGTCATACCGAAGAGCCTGCATGCGTCCGGCCTCTCCGAGCGCGCGCCGGAGCCCCTCGTCGCGCGCGAGGGAGACGATCGCCCGCGCAAGCTCCTCGGGATCCCGCGGGGGAACGAGGATTCCCTCGCGCGCCGGGTTCAGAATCGTGCGGTAGCCGGGGATGTCGGACGCCACGATCGCGACACCCGAAGCCATCGCTTCGAGGAGCACGATCCCGAAGCTCTCCCGCCCCGTCGCCGGGGAGCAGAATATGTCGGCGGTCGCGTAGTAGCGCGGCAGATCCTCTGCGGACACGCGCCCGATCCACGCTATCTCCGCGCCCCGGAGGTCGGCCGGACGGGGGCAGAGGCGGGTGCGGATCCCTTTCTCGCCGACGATCATGAAACGCACGTTTCCGCCGAGCTCGCGTCCGACGAGCGGCATCGCCTTGCAGAGATAGGGGACCCCCTTGCGCGGATCCATTCTCCCGACGAAGAGCACGTTGACGCGGCCGTCCCGGTATTTCTCGAACGGTTCGATGCCGGGCCGGAAGCGCTCGCAATCTATCCCGTTCGGAACGATCTCGTAATCGCCGGGGAAGTAGTGGCTCACGAAAGCCCGGGCCGCCTCCGAGACGGCCATGCGTCGGTCGAGTCGCCGCGCTCTCTTCTCGAGCGGCCGCCGGAAAAGCCAGTAGAAGAAATTACGGTCGGCGGCGGCGTGAAAGGTTCCGACCACTTTCTGCCAGGGAAGAGCCGTCTCGAGCGACAGGAGGGGCAGGGTCGGGACGAGCGGGCAGTGCGCGTGCAGAACGTCGAAGCGCTCGCGCTCGAAGATGCGCCGGAGCCCGCGGCGGAGCCCGGCGCCGACCGTCATATTGACCCAGGCGCCGTTCACGGGGACGAGCACGTTGCGCCCGATCCGTATGACACCCGGCTCGTCGGGTTCGGATCCCGTATAGTGCGTCGTGACGATCGTGACGTCGTGGCCGAGCTTCCGGAGCTCTCTCGCGGAGTAATGGGCCACCTCCGTCACGCCCCCGGGCCGGGGATAGTACGATTGAGTTACGATGCCGATCTTCACGATTCACGCTCCCCGGAGGCGCCTGAACATGCACCACTGATCGGCGTTCCGAGCGATGAGACGCTCGACCGCCCCGTATATTCTGGCGAGCGCGTCCCGCTCGGGGAGCGACTCGATTTCGCCGGCGTCTATGATATGCTCGACGTGCAGCGTGAGCTTTCTATTTCCCATGCGCCTGCAATAACCTCCGAGGACCGGCGCGCCCGAGGTGCGCGATAGTCTCGCGGGGCCGTCGGGCAGCCGCGTCGCCTTTCCGAAGAAGGGAAGATCCACCCCTCCCGTGTAGATATTGCCGTCGACGAGAAGGATGACGACGCCGTTCGAGGCGAGCGCCTTGAGGAGCTTCCGGTACGAGTCGTCCGGACTGATCACCTCGATGCCCCGTTTTTCCTTCGCCTCCCTGACCGCGCCCGTCAGGAGCCGGTTCATCTGGACCCCGGCGACCACGTGGAGGCTGTAACCGAGCGCCTGCAGGCAGCGGGCCCCGAGCTCCCAGCTCCCCGTATGCGCCGAGACGAGGATGACGCCTTTTCCCCCGGCGAGCGCCCGCTCGAGCTCGACGCGCCCCTCGATCTCGCACCACGCGAGGATGGCGTCGTTCTCCCAGGCGCTCGACGCGAACATCTCGATGACGTTCGTCGCATGAAGCTTGAAAATACGAAAGACCCTGCCGGGCGTCGCGGGGAGCCCCGCCGCCGCGATATTCTCCGCGACGTTTCTTCTTTTCGCGCGTGAAAGAACGTAGTCGATACCGGCGCACACTCCAACGACGCCGTCCCTCACGGGGACGGGAGCCGCGTTCGCCACAGCTGCAATCAATCTAAAGGTTAGCTTTCCAATGTCTTCCACGGTTTCGAGGAGCATATAGTCCCCGGAATGCCGATGTCAAGCTCCATGAGATGGCGGACCGCGATGCCTTTGCGCGGTCGATTGTCTGGCACGGTTCTGGCTCATTCCGGCACCGGCGTCTCAAAGGGGGATTTGCATTGCAACTTTCGAATGAAACCACCCTGTTCATGCAAAAAGCGATCTATTACGTGAGCAAGCCGATGGCGGCGCGCGGGATGCTCGAGCTCACCGATAGATGTCTCTATTTCCAGGTATTTCCATTCGATGCGTCGTTCGGGATCAAGAACGTCTCGATCGACGTCGTCGCGATCACCGGCGTGACCATCGAGAAGGGAGATCTGCACCCGAAGATCTCCGTTCTCGCGGACCGCAAGTACGAGTTCGTGCTCTCGAAAGGGCAACAGCTCTACGATCGTTTGAAAGAGCTTCAGCGAAATCCTCTTCAGCAGGGCGCGGACTGCGAGATCCCGGATATGCTCGACTGCCCGTGCGGCAGGAAGGTCGAAAACGTCTTTCACTTCTGCCCCTGGTGCGGCAAAAGGCTCTAGCCCGCCGCGGCGCATTTTTCCATTGTGAAGCCGCCCTTCATCTGTTAAATTCCATCAGGAATAGAGCCCATCTTTTTAGCATGGGATCGCAGGGGATATAAGAGGAGGTATCGATGTTCCGGGTCGGTGCTTTTGTATTGATAGCGCTGGTTTTTTCCCTTTTCTTCGGCTGCAGCGAGAAAGCGTCGGAAGTCAATCCGACCGGTCTGGAGCTCGGCTTCATGAATTGCCTTACGTTCAACGCCCAGGTATTCATCGATAACCAGTATGTCGGACCGTTCTCGAGCGAGCGCGCGTGGTTCATCGACGTCGCGGCGGGCAGCCACGCTCTCTACGTGAAGGGCAACATCGTCGTGGTCGCAGGGGACTCGACCTTCTGCTGGACGCAGAACTTCAGCGTCGCCGACGGCCAGATCACGTATCTCGACCTCGATTGCAGCACCGGGGGATGTCCCGTGAACCGGTGAGGCCCATCCGTCGAGAGCCGTGAAAACCCGATCCCGACGCTCATGCATTGCAGATTTCAAAGGCCCTCTCTCAATACCGGAGAGGGCCTTTCTTCTTGTGTCTTCCATGCGGCGTGAAGCCGCGCAATTTATTATAATATAATAAGTTAAAAAACGTAACCGATTCTTGACGGTGGCATGGTACTTGCGGTCGTTTTCATTGCCGGGGTGGGTACTTTGTTAAATCAAAGCAAGTTTGAGCACCCCAGCTTGAGCAACGTGAATTCTGCTCCCGGATGTCCGCTTCTGTGCTTGTAGCAGCGAGTGAGCAGCATTCCCACCCCGGCGTAAATTGAAAGGGAGGGGTATGGCAGTCTTCAATTATGCTGGCGGAGAGATAAACGCGAAGATCGTCTATTACGGCCCCGGTCTGAGCGGCAAGACGACGAACCTCGAGTTCATCTATTCGAAGCTCCCGCGCGAGAACAAGGGCAAGATGGTCTCGATGAAAACGCGGACCGATCGAACCCTCTTTTTCGATTTTCTGCCGATCGATATCGGCGAGATAAACGGAATGAAGGTGCGCTTCCTTCTGTACACGGTGCCCGGCCAGGTCTATTACAACGCGACGCGCAAGCTCGTTCTGAAGGGCGTGGACGCCGTCGTGTTCGTCGCGGACTCCGCCCCCGATCGCATGCAGGAGAACAGGGAAGCCATCCAGAATCTCGAAGACAACCTGAACGACCTCGGATTGACCCTGAAAACGATCCCGTGGGTGATCCAGTACAACAAGCGGGATCTTCCGAATCGTCTCGAGCGCGAGATCATGGAAAAGGATCTCAACCCCGACGCTGTTCCGGGCTTCGAGGCGGTCGCGAGCAAGGGGGGGGGCGTATACGAGACGTTCGCGGGCATCGCGAAGCTCGTTTTCAGGAACATGCAGGAAGAGCTGAAGGATCCGGACCGGAAGCGCGAGGTTCGGGAACCGCGCAAGCACGAGCACCTCAATATCGAAGTCGTCGCGAAAGGTTCACGGAACAGCGACTCAGAGACAGATGAGAGCGACTATAGAAGCAGCGCGGAGAAGAGAGAAGAGGAGCCCAAGTCTGTCTCTGAGTTCGTAGATAACGTCCTCAATGACAAGGACCGTCCCCAGGGGGTCGATCTCGGCGCGACGCGCGAGGGATACGAGGATTACGGCCATCTCGTCGATCTGAACGGCGAGGAAGCGCAGGAGAAGGAAGCTCCGGCGAATCGAATGAAGCCGGGGGAGATCGTTTCCGATTCCGTCGAGAAGCTCAAAGCGAAGATCGCGGTGCAGGACGCCGTCGAGCTCCCGAAACCGGTGCCGCGGCCGCGCCTCGAAGTGGTCGAGGAAAAGGTGATCCGCGTTCCCGTGCGTCTTTCGAAGGAAGAGGCGACGAAGGAGATCCAGCTCAACATCATCATCGATATCGCCGTNNCTAGGCAGGCTCCGGTTTTTTGATTATATTATTTCGTATAGGGGGAATAGCAATGACAAAGATACTGATCGTCGATGATGAAGTGAACGTGCGGAAGCTTTACAGCGAAGAGCTTCGAAGCGAAGGGTACCATACGATATCGGCATCCACCGTCAAGGAGGCGCTCGAGACCGTCGAGAAGGAAGAACCCGATCTCGTCATTCTCGACATCAAGCTCGGCGAGGAGAGCGGCATCGACGCGCTCATGAAAATCGCCAAGCAGCGGAAGCACTTGCCGGTGATCCTGAACTCGGCGTACTCGATCTACCGGGACAACTTCCAGACGTGGGCGGCGGACGCGTATATCGTGAAGTCGGTCGATCTCGCGCCGCTGAAGGAGAAGATACGGGATCTCTTAACGACACGGAGTGTGACGGCGTGATGTTGAAGAAGGCTCTCGTGCTGTCGATGATTCTCGCGCTCGGTTCCGTCTCGTCGTTCGCCCAGACCGGGAGCGAGCCGGCGCGTCCGAGCGTATTCTCGGATTATCTGAATCCCCAGACGGGGGCGTCGTTTCTCCGCGTGCCGGGCCTGAGCTTCTCGACTTCGGCCGGATTCTCGTACTTTTCGGTCGGGGGCGCCGAGTCGTTCGGGATGGGATACTACATGGGGCACTTCGGTCTCAAGCTCTCGAGCTCAGTCAGCCTCAACTGGGACGTCGGCGTCGGTTCGGTCATACGGAGCGCCGCCGAATACAACCAGCCGCAATTCTTTCTGCCGAACGTGGACCTCACCTACCGGCCGAGCGAGAGCTTCATGCTGAAGCTCGAATACCATCAGTACCGGTATCCCGGCTATAGCAGCATGTTCGGGCGATGACGGCTGCCGGATTCGCGGGCACCGCTCGCCGCGGGGTCCCGAAGCCACTACATGCTGGGGCGATAAAATCTTGACATCCAAGATATAGTGCTTTAGCCTTGCGGAAAAGCTGCATCCATTGGCGTTTCTATACCGGAGGTTTGCGGTGCTTCGTTGGGATAGATTGATAGATCTGGCTCGCGGCGAGGGGGCGGAGGAGAGCCGTGACGTCGTGCGTCTGACGAGAAAATTCGAAGCGGGCGAGGCCCATCCCGAAGAGATTCTCGAGCTCGCCGGACATCTCCTCAAGGGCAGAAATCCGAAAAAGGGCGAAAAGGCGATCATGGAGCTCATCGAGACGCCGGGGCTCGACGAGCAGCTTCTCGAAGAGGCGTGCGAGCTTCTCGAGCAGGTCGGAAGCTACGAGCTCGCGCTCGAGGGCTACGGCAAGGCGCGCTCGCTGAATCCCCGAAGGGCGCTCCCGATCTACCGCATGGGGAGGCTCCTCGAGATGCAGGGCAGGCTCGACGAAGCGATCGAGCTCCACCGGCAGGCGATCGCGCTCGAGAGAGACAATCCCGAGTGCTATTACCGCCTCGGCGTCGCCTACACCAAGAATCACCAGTACGAAGAGGCGGAAGCGCATTATCGCAAGGCCATCGATATCGATCCGACTCACTCGAAGTCGTACACGAACCTCGGGTATATCCTCGATCTCCAGGGAAAACGAGAGTCGGCGCTGCTCCAGTTCCGGA
>JAFNGP010000320.1 GCA_017885175.1 bacterium | reverse complement strand
CTCGACGAAGAGCTCATCACGGCCATGAACGATACGGTCATCCAGGTGACGCCCTCCGGAAACCTCGGACGCGGCCGGAAGCACGCGATCGCCGCCGTCGCGGCGTCGAATTCGGTGACGCTCCAGATCACGGCGCCCATCGTGAGCGGCACGAGCATCATCAACCTCTGGAGCACGACGCTCTGGAGGACGTCGCTTTCCGATCTCGCGTTTCAGCTGAAAAGCCCGAAGGGGGGCTTGATCGCGCTCACGGGCGGCGACGCATACGTCAACGGGTACTACGTCTGGTCAGAGGCTTCGACGAGCCCGCGAGGCACGTGCGCGATGAATGTCTACATCGATTACAACACGAACCCGAGCCTCACGGGCACCTGGGAGCTTCGGGTCTTCAACGCCTCGGGCGCCCCGGTCGAGGTCATCAGCAACGTCGCCGACGACGTCACCTCGTGGGCCGGCGGCGCCGAGTTCCTGAACTACTACTCGAACGACCGCAACGTCACCTGGCCCGCGACGGCGGACGGCGCATTCGTGAACGGCTCGTATTCGACGCGCGGATTCGAGGGCTATGGCGGCGTCGGCGGAGGCTCGATACCGGCCGGACAGATCAGCGCCTTCAGCGGACGCGGCACACGCGTCGACGGCAGGCACCTCCTCGACATCGTTTCCCCGGGGAACTACGACGTCTATTCGTCGATGTCCTCGCAGAGCGGCTCCGGATACGGGCTCGGCGGCTACCGCCAGTTCAGCGGAACGAGCGCCGCGGGGCCGCACGTCGCCGCCGCGTGCGCTCTCGTGCAGCAGGCGTTCCCCGGCGCGACCACGGAGGACGTCGCGCTCCTCATCACCGCGAACGCGGCGACCGACGCGTTCACGGGAAGCGTCTATAACGACACGTGGGGCTGGGGAAAGCTCCGGATTCTCCACGCGACGGGAGTCCCGACCGGCGTCGACGACATCGCGCGCGGCGCGCTGCCGCCGCGCCTTCTCCTCGACCAGAACTACCCGAACCCGTTCAACCCGACGACCTGGATCCCCTTCTACCTCCCCTCGGACGGTCTCGTGAGCGTGAAGATCTACAACGTCGCCGGCGGGCTCGTGAAGACGCTTCGGGAGAAACAGATGCCGAAGGGCGCCCACAGCGTCCTGTGGAACGGCGACGATCGCGAGGGGCGAAGCGTCTCTTCGGGAATCTATTTCTGCGTTTTGAAATTCGGAAATGAAACACAGACGAGAAAGCTCGTGCTGCTCCGCTGATTCGACATCGGGGCGCAGCATCGAAAATCTGGAGGAACGAATGAAGACTCGCCGAAGGCTGCCGCCCGTATTCTTGTGCGTTCTTCTCGCCGTGCTCATCTCCGCGGCGTGCGCGCAGTCCGCGACCGTCCGGCTCACGATACGCTTCGACGCCCCGAGCCTCGAGGCGCTCCCCGGAGGATTCTCGCGGATGGTGTTTCCGGCGACCGTGCAGGCGGGAAAACCCGGCGAGCCGACCTACCCGTTCCGCGGCGTCCAGGCGCTCCTTCCGCCGGGGGAGTCGATATCCGGCGTGAAAATGATCCGCGGCGGATGGAAGCTCATCGGCGGCTCGTACCGGCTCCATCCGGCCCAGGCCGTCCTGCCGGGCATGGAGATCGACGCCGCGAAGCGGCGATTCCTTTACAACGCGGCAGCCTACGGCGCGACCGAGTGGGTCTATCCCCCCGAGGCGCCGTTCAGGACATACTACCTGAGGGGACATGCAATCGCCTCCGGCGTCGTGTGCCCCGTCGGATTCCGCCCCGCGACGGGCGAGACCGGCTATTTCGGCACGATCGACGTCGTCATCGAAACCGCCGCGAGCGACGAGGCGCGCGATGCGCTCCGGCTGGTGCGCGCCGATCCCGGGACGACGGAGCGCGTATCCCGAATCGTCGGCAATCCAGGCGAGCTTTCGCGGTACGAGGGCCTCGCCGCGCCGATCGAGAATCCCGGCGCCGTCTTCGAATATTTTATCGTGACCACCGAACAATTCGCGGACGATTTTCTCCCGCTCCGGGATTTCTACACGCGCCGGGGAACGCGCGCTCGGATCATGACGGTCGAGGAAATCACGGCGGGGTACGGCGGCGTCGACGCGGCCGAGCGGATCCGGAACGCCATCAAGGACAAATACGTCAATAACGGCGTCACCCACGTGCTCCTCGCCGGCGACTGGAACGGCGCCGCCGGAGCCCCCAAGATCGTTCCGTACCGCGGCCTCTACGGCGAGGTTCATTCCTCCTCGCTGTACACGGATACCAACATGCCCGGAGATCTCTATTTCGCCGCGCTCGACGGCACCTGGAACGCGGACGGCGACGCGCTCTGGGGCGAGCCGGGCGAGGACGATCCCTACTCGGAGGTCGCCGTCGGGAGAGCGCCCGTGGATACCCCCGAAGAGATCGCCATATTCATTCAGAAAACGACGGCGTATCAGGAAACGCCCGTGGCCGGCGAGATCCGCCGCGCCCTTCTCCTCGGCGAGAAGCTCTGGGACANNNCCGGGACGAGCTCAACGCCGGCACGAACTGGGTCGCCCACGCCGGGCACTCGAATCAGGGATACGTCATGCGGCTGAGCCGGGGGGACGTCACCGACGCCTATTTTCTCAACGACGGAATCAGCTCGAATTTCCCCATTCTCTGCTCGACCGGATGCTACCCGGGATCGTTCGACAACCGCTCGCCGTATGGCACCTACGAGACGACCGACTGCATCGCAGAGCAGATGATCCTGCTCAGCCACTGCGCCGTGGCCTACGACTGCAACTCGCGCTACGGATGGTTCAACGAGGGGCAGACGAGCGGGCCATCGATCCCT
>JAFNGP010000319.1 GCA_017885175.1 bacterium | reverse complement strand
TTCACGTAATCGCGGGCCTGGATAACGCCGAGAATCGACGCATACGTGCTGGGCCGGCCGATTCCCTTATCCTCGAGCTCCTTGATCAGCGAGGCTTCGGTATACCGAGGCGGCGGTTCGGTAAAATGCTGCGACGCATCGAGGCTCCGGATCGCGACGGGGTCCCCCGGCGCGAGCGCCGGCAGCATTTCGTCCTGCTCCGCCTTCTGGTCCTGCATGATTGCGAGGAATCCCGGCTTCACGAGCGTTCTGCCGTTCGAGCGCAGGAGATAGCGCTCTCCGGCCATGATATCGGCCTCGACCACCCGGTACACCGCGGGTGCCGCGAGCGATGCGAGAAAACGCTCCCATATGAGCCGATACAGGGAGAGCTGATCCTTTCCGAGGTGCTGTTTCATCGAATCGGGCGTTCGGTAGCAATCGGTCGGCCGTATCGCCTCGTGCGCGTCCTGCGAGCCTTTCGCCTTCTTGAATACCTTCTTGCCCGAGGCGGGCATCTCGGCGCCGAACGTCTCCCGCAGATACGCCGTTCCCCGGTCGTGCGCTTCGCCGCTCAACCGGGTCGAATCGGTTCGCATGTAGCTGATGAGCCCCACCGCTCCTTCGGGACCCAGATCGACGCCCTCATAGAGCTGCTGCGCGATCAGCATCGTCTTTTTCGCCGAAAAGCCGAGCCTCCCGGCCGCTTCGCGCTGAAGGGTGCTCGTGATAAACGGGGGCTGCGCGTTCCGGAGTTTCTCCTTCTCGCTCACGTCGCGCACGGAAAGCGTCTCGCGCTTGATGCCCGCGAGCACCTCCTCCGCCACGTTCTTGCCGGCGATCTCGGGCTTGTGTCCGTCGATCTTGAGAAGTCTCGTCGAAAATTCCTCCGCCCGCGCGGTCGCCAGCGTCCCTTCGATCGTCCAATATTCGATGGGAACGAACGCCCTGATCTCGTTCTCCCGTTCGCAGATCAGGCGAAGCCCGACGCTCTGGACGCGTCCCGCGCTCAGGCCCCGGTAGAATATTTTCCAGAGAACAGGACTGATGAGATAGCCGAAAAGCCGATCGAGGATGCGACGCGCCTGCTGCGCGTTGACCTTGTCGAGATCGATGTCGCGGGGACTCGCGACCGCCTCTTCGATCGCTTTTTCCGTGATCTCGTTGAAGATGATCCGCTTGATGGGGACCTTCGTCTTCTCGAGCACCTCCTTGAGATGCCACGCGATCGCTTCCCCCTCCCGATCCATATCGGTCGCCAGCAGAATCGCGACGCTCTTCGCCGCTTCGCGGCGCAACTCCGTCACGACCTTCGCCTTTCCCTTGACGGCGACGTACCGCGGCGTAAAGCCATCCTCGATGTCGATGCCCATCTCGCGTTCGGGCAGATCGCGGATGTGCCCGACGGAAGCCTTCACCGAGTACCCTTTGCCGAGATATTTTTTTATCGTGCGCGCCTTGGCGGGAGACTCCACGACGACGAGAACCTGATCCAACGGGTGCTCCTTCCTCAATGCACNNAACGAATCGAGATGCGAGGTCCCGCACCTCTTCGAGCGATACGGGCGGGATGAATTCAAACGCGGCGTTATCGATGATCGCGCTCAGCTGGATTTCGGATATCCACCCGAGACGATGGAGGTTGAGGAGGTATCCCTGAGCCGGGATCGACAGCATATGCTTCTCGAACTCGTTCAGGACGCGATTCCCCGCAGGCGACTCTCTCCCCGCCCCTCGATCCGCGGCGTCGGATCCGAAATCGAGCATTCGGAACGCCTGCCTGATCTCGAAGCGCGAGTACCCCATATCCTCGAGTTCGTCCTGCACGTACGAGGGATCCCTGAGATCTCCCGCTTCGAGATCCATGATATACTCGATGATCTCTTTTATCCGCTCGCTCATCCCGTATCCTTGCGCCTTTTCCCCCGACGATTCGCCCGAGGGCATCATGTATAATTGCTAGAGCGCTTCCTTTCCGCAACACTTTTTATACTTCTTGCCGCTCCCGCACGGGCACGGATCGTTTCGACCCGCCCGCGGCGCGGATCGCACGGGTTGGGCCTTCGGGGCGGAAATATCGCCCGCCGCGCCAGGCGGCGCCGCGCCGGATGAAGAGCCCTGTCCCGCGGGAGTTCCCTGCGCCGCCGCGGCGCTGTAGGTATTCGCCACCTGATGAACCGCGACGCCGCTGTCGGACCGCCTGCGGGGCCGTTTTTCCTGATCGGCGTCGAACCGCGCGTGAAAGAGCGCCCAGAGAATCGACCGGTCGATATCGACCACCATCTCGCTGAACATCTGAAACGCTTCCTGCTTGTACTCGACCAGGGGATCCTTCTGCGCATACGAGCGGAGGTGGATGCCCTCGCGCAGGTAATCGAGCTCGTAGAGATGATCCATCCACTTCTCGTCGATGCTCTGGAGCATGACGTAGCTCATGAACTTTTGCATGATCTCGGGCGGAATCAGGGATTTGCGCAGCTCGTAGGCCTCGAGCGCCTTTGCGCGAAAATGATCGTAGAGGATCTTCAGGTCGGCGGAGCGATCTTTGAATACATCGGCGAATTCGAAAGACGCGAGAAAGAGATTCTCGAGCTCCGCCGCGGCCGCGTCGAGATCCCAATCGTCGGGCTGTTCGGTCTCGGGCGCGAATCTGTCCACGACGACGCCAACGGTATTCTCGATGAGTTGGACGACGACCTCATCGAGGTTCGCGCTCTCAAGAATCTGGCTTCTGCGGCCGTAAATCACCGCGCGCTGCTTGTTCATAACGTCGTCGTACTCGATGAGGCGCTTGCGGATGCCGAAGTTGTACATCTCGACGCGCTTCTGCGCGTTTTCGATGGCCCGCGTGATGAAGCGGTGCTGGATGTCCTCCCCTTCCTTTACGCCGAGGCGGTCCATGACCCCGGATATGCGCTCGGATCCGAAAAGGCGCATGAGATCGTCCTCGAGCGAAATGAAAAAACGCGATGCGCCCGGATCGCCCTGGCGCCCCGCCCGGCCGCGCAGCTGCCGATCGATACGCCGCGCCTCGTGACGTTCCGTGCCGATGATGTGAAGGCCGCACGGGACGTCCGCCAGGCACTCTTCGACGTTCTTTATCTGATTGCCGCATGAATCGCACTCGTTCGGGGTAGTGCAATAGATGCAGCAGCGCTCGCACTTGACGATTCCGGGGCTCAGTTTTATGTCGGTGCCGCGCCCCGCCATGTTGGTCGCGATCGTGACGGCGCCTCGTATCCCGGCCTGGGAGATAATCTCCGCTTCCTTCTGGTGGTACTTCGCGTTGAGAACGTTGTGCTTGATGCCCTCGCGGGTAAGCATTCTGCTCAGCGTCTCGGATACCTCGACGGTTACCGTTCCCACGAGAATGGGAAGTCCCCGCTCGTTGAGCCGCTTGATCTCCTCGATGATGGCGTGATATTTCTCGCGCTTCGCGCGGAAAATGACATCGTCGTAGTCGATGCGCCGCACGGGCCTGTTCGTCGGGATAACCTCGACCTCGAGCTTGTATATCTTGTGGAACTCCTCCTCCTCGGTCTCCGCCGTTCCCGTCATGCCCGCGAGCTTCTCGTACA
>JAFNGP010000318.1:1611-16745 GCA_017885175.1 bacterium | reverse complement strand
AAGGCAGGTCCGCCGCCTGCGCGTCCGATCGCCTTCTCGCGCATGCCGCGCGCCTCGTGCGGAAAACGCTCCCTCGCGACTCGACGGATGCTACACCTTTGCGCCCGAACATGCAACCGGGAGGCGAGGCACGTCTTGTCGCGCGGCGCGGCGATTCAAAAAGCGCTTCCTCCCGGGCTCGATAAGGGAATACAATGAAGGTCTCGCAGAAGGTACGGGATATGATCGGCGGAGGAACCCGCGGTGAAGCGACTCCACATTCCGGTCCTGCTCGTCGCCCTCGCCACGCTCGGCAGCGGCATGATCAACCTCTATTCGGTCATCGGGCCGGGCCTTCCTCACCGCGTGCAGTTCCTCAGGGCCCTCTTTCCCCTCGAGTTCATCCATCTCGCGAGGTTTGTCACCCTTCTGATCGGATTCGCCCTTGTCATTTCGGCCATTAACATCTACAAACGGAAGTGCCGCGCGTATCTCTTCGTTCTCTACGTCTCGTTTCTGTCCGTCGTCTTTCATTTGACGAAGGGGCTCGACTACGAGGAGGCGATCGTCTCGCTCGTCCTTCTTTCGCTCCTCTACGCGGCACGATCGAGATTCACCGTGAAGAGCGGCGTTCCCGATATGGAGGCGGGCCTCGTTCGCATCGCGGCCGCCCTGCTGCTCGCGCTCGCGTACGGAGTGGCGGGATTCTGGCTGCTCGATCGCCGCGAGTTCGGCATCAATTTTCACCTGGGGGACGCCGTTCGCGAAACGTTCAAGTATCTGTCGTTCGCCGGCGACCCGGAGCTCGTCCCCCGCACGAGATACGCGAAATGGTTCCTCGACTCTCTCTACGTCATGACGGGAACCGCGATCGTCTATATTCTCTATGCGCTGTTCAGGCCGGTCCTTTACCGGTTCAGGACGCGCCCGCAGGTGCGCTTCCTCGCGAGAACGATCGTCGAGAAGCACGGGCGCTCGTCCCTCGATTTCTTCAAGTTCTGGCCCGACAAATCGTTCTTCTTCTCGCCTTCGCGCCGCGGCTTCGTCGCCTATCGGGTCGGGAATCATTTCGCCCTCGCGCTTGCCGATCCGGTCGGGCCCGAGGAGGAGATCGAGAGCCTCGTCTCGGGCTATGCGGAATTCTGCCGCGAGAACGACTGGGGCGCGGGATTTCATCAGACCCTCCCCGATTTCCTGCCCGTGTACGAGAAGCTCGGCTTCAGGAAGATCAAGGTCGGGGACGACGCGATCGTGGACCTCGCGCGATTCTCGCTCGACGGCAAGGAGCGGAAGACCTTCAGGCATATCCTCAACAAACTGGAGGACGGCGGCGTTAGATATCAATGGCACGAGCCGCCGCTCTCCGACGAGGTCACCGCGCAGGCCGAACAGGTGTCGGACGCATGGCTCGGGATCGCGGGACGAAAGGAGCGGCAGTTCACGCTCGGAGCCTTCGCCCCCGGGTACATCCGGTCGTCCCCGCTCGCCGCGGCGGTCGACGCGGCCGGGAGGATGCTCGCGTTCGCGAACCAGATCCCGTCGTACCGCGCGGGAGAGGCCACGATCGACCTCATGCGCCACCGCCCCGACGCCCCGGCGGGCGTTATGGATTATCTGTTCGTGAAGCTGTTTCTTCAGATGAGGGAGAAAGGGTTCGCGAGGTTCAGCCTCGGCATGGCGCCGATGTCCGGATTCCAGAAGAACGAGAACGCCTCCGTCGAGGAAAAGGCGATTCATTCCTTTTTCCAGCGTCTGAACTTTCTCTTCAGCTACCGGGGGCTCAAACGCTACAAGGCCAAGTTCGCCGACGTCTGGGAGCCGCGCTACTCGGTCTACCGGACGCCCCTCGATCTCGCGAGAATGGCGCTGGCCCTGAGCGCGGTGTCGGGAATGAAGCGCGCGAAGCCCGGCGAGCTCGAATCGCCGGCGGAGGAAGAGGCGGAGGAAGAGGACATTCCGGAGGATGCAGCCACCGAGCGGCCGTGACGGGCGCCCTGGAAGCGGTGATAATGGAAATACGGAAACGGAGCTACGGAAACGCCGCGAGGCAGGCCCTTGGGCTTGCGATCGCAGCGGCCTGTCTCGTCTGGGTCTTTCACGACGTCCAGGGCCATAAACTGCTCGCCCAGGCGCGCGACATCCGCTGGCAATGGGTCGCCGCCGCGGTCGCGCTCGACGTCCTGAGCTACGTGTGCCAGGGAGTGCGGTGGCGGTTTCTTCTCAAGCCCGCGGGCGGCATATCCCTCGCGCGCGCGACGCAGGCGATCTACGCGGGACTTTTCACCAACGAGATCGTGCCGCTGCGCGCCGGCGAGCTCGTGCGGGCGTACCTCGTGTCGCGCTGGCGCGCGATCGCGTTCATGGACGTTCTTCCCTCTATCGCGGTCGAGCGTTTCTTCGACGGGATATGGCTCGCCGCCGGGATCGGCCTGACCGCCATCTTCGTCCGCCTGCCGAAGAATCTCGTCAGGGCCGCCGACGTGCTCGGCGTCGCCGTGCTTCTCGCCGCGGCGCTCCTCGTTGCGCTTGTCATCCGGAAGAAACGGGCGCCAGCGGGCCCGCCATCCGCGCCGAAGAGGCTCTGGAAGCCGCTGCGGATTTTCGCGTCGCTCCTCGACCGGCTCGCGCGGGGGATCGGGGAGATCGGCACGTCGAGATACTTCTACTATTCCCTCTTTTCGTCCCCGCTCATCTTCATCTGCCAGATTCTCGCGTTCTGGTGCGTCATGGAGGCATGCGGTCTCGGCCTGTCGCCGTGGACGGGGGCGGCGGTCTTCATGATCCTCTATTTCGGAACCGCGATTCCGAACGCGCCCTCGAACGTCGGCACGTATCAATTCTTTACCGTTCTCGGTCTCTCGCTCTTCGGCGTCGAAAAAACGACGGCCGCGGGTTTCTCCGTGGCCGTGTTCGTCATCCTGACCGTGCCCCTGTGGGTTTTGGGAATCGCCGCGATCGCCGGGACCGGGATGCGGCTCAAGGATATCAGGAGCGAGATCGGTGCGCTGATTTCGCGAAGCAAAGAGCGATCCTGACCGCGCGCATGGAGAGATCAAAATGACGGTTTTTGACCCGCCCCTCGCGCATTGCCTGATCTGCGACTCGGATGACATCCATGAGTGTCATCGCGATGCGAACGATATCAGGATCTTTCGATGCCGGGGCTGCGGCGTTCAGTTCATGAACCCTCAATACAGCGACCGGCACCTCGCCGATTACTATTCCCGGTATACAAAAGCCGAACCCGAATGGGACGAGCCGCTGGCCTATTGCCACGGCCTGTATCTGAAGATTCTTGAAACCTATGTTCCATCAAAGGGGGCTCTGCTCGACGTCGGCTCCGGCAAGGGGCATCTTCTCGCGGCCGCGCTGCAAAGGGGATGGGATGCAGAAGGCTACGAGATAGACGGCCCCCTCGCCCGGGAGCTTTCGGCCCGGCTCGGCACGGAAGTCAAATGCGGAGATTTCCCCGAGCTCGGCTGGCAAGCCGGACAGTTTGACGCTGTCGTGATGCTCCATGTGCTCGAACACGTGAAGAACCCGGCCCGCTACCTTCGGGCTATTCGAACGATGCTCGCGGAAGACGGCGTTCTTTTCCTCGCTCTTCCCAACATCCATTCTCTCTCGTCGCGCGTGAAGCTCCTTTTGGAGAAGCTCCATGTGCGGACGAAAAACATCGGCGCATATTATGATACGGGCCATCACCTGTGGTATTTCACGCCGGAAACCCTGACGCAAATATTGTCCAGATTCGGGTTCGAGGTGCGGTATACGAGAGGCGGGCACCGTGTTCGTCCGAACCAGAGCAGAATCAAGAGATTCGTCATGTGGAACGTTACGGAAAGAAACCTGCTGCACTCGACCTTTCTCTGCGTCGCGCAAAAACGCGTCGGGACTTGACAGCGCAATCGCCGATAAGATAAAATATTCACTAAGTACATATGCGCCGCTAGGGGAAGCGGAGAACACCGGGGGCATTACCATAAAAGGAGGTTTGCATGCGCTGACTCGCCGGCGGAAGTCGGCAATCGAGTCATTTCGCTTGATTGGCTAATAGACCCACCACATTACGCCAAAGGAGATTGAAATGCACCGCTCTTTTCGTTTGTTGATCATCGTCGGAATGATGGCCGCCGCGCTGCTGGCCGCCTGCTCCGAGCAACCCTCTTCACCCGACAAGCAATCCGGTATCCAAGCACCGCTGTTCAACAAGGCACCCGGGGCGGAGTATCTCAACGACGAGTATATCGTCGTTTTCAAGGATGAGGTCACGAATGTGGACGGCGATGTCAACGCCATCGCGAAGGTAAACGGCTTTACGGCGGACCATCGCTACAAATCCGCCATCAAGGGCTTTGCCGGCAGGCTTTCCCCGGCCCAGCTCGATGCGCTGCGGTATGATCCGCGCGTCGCGTACATCGAGCAGGATCAGGTAATGCGCATCGCCGTCACGCAGACGGGCGCCACCTGGGGCCTCGACCGGATCGACCAGGCCTCTCTTCCACTGAGCACCACCTATACGTACAACTATACCGGCACAGGCGTGGACGCCTACATTATCGATACCGGCATCCGCCTGACTCATAACGACTTCGGCGGGCGGGCATTTACCGGTTACGACGCGATAACGATCGGCGGCACGGCGACCGACGGCAACGGCCATGGCACGCACGTCGCCGGCACGGTCGGCGGCGCCACGTACGGCGTCGCCAAGAGCGTCACGCTCTATGCGGTCCGCGTTCTCGACAACCTCGGCAACGGGACGACTGCCGGAGTGGTCGCCGGCATCGACTGGGTGACCGCCAATCACTCGAGCACGCGTCCGTCGGTCGCGAACATGTCCCTCGGCGGCGGCGCCTCGACGACGCTCGACGCGGCCGTCCAGGCTTCGATAAACCACGGCGTCACCTACGTCGTCGCGGCCGGGAACTCCATGGCGAACGCGGGAAACTATTCGCCCGCGCGCGTGGCGGCGGCCATCACCGTCGCCGCGACCGCCAGCAACGACGCCTTCGCCACGTCTTACTCCAACTACGGAAGCGTCGTCGACATTTTGGCTCCGGGCTCGAGCATCACCTCGGACTATTACAGCTCGAACACCGCGGCAGCCATCATGTCCGGCACGTCGATGGCTTCTCCGCACGTCGCCGGCGTGGCCGCCCTGTACCTCGAGGCGTTCCCGACCTCGACCCCGGCCCAGGTTTCCACGGCTCTGACGGCGAACGCCTCGTTGAACAAGATCACGAGCGTGCCGAGCGGGACCGTCAACAAGCTTCTCTACTCGATTTTCGACACCACGCCGCCCACGATTCCCGCGGCTCCGGTGCTCTCTTCTCCGGCGAACGGCGCGACCTCGGTGGCGCTGCCCCCGACGCTATCGTGGACCGCGTCCACGGGCGCCACGTCCTATCAGGTGCAGGTTTCCACGAGCTCGGCCTTCACGACGACCGTGTATGACGCGGCCGGTCTTGCGGCTACTTCGACGAGCGTCGCCGGGCTCGCCACCAGCACCGTCTATTACTGGCGCGTGAACGCGACGAACTCGGCCGGCACGAGCGGCTGGTCGAGCGTATGGAGCTTCACGACGGCGGCGAGCTCGGGCTCCGCTCCGGCGGCGCCGACGCTCAGCTCCCCCACGAGCGGCGCGACCAACGTGTCGAGAACGCCGACGCTCTCGTGGGTCGCGTCCACCGGCGCCACGTCCTACCGCGTCCAGGTTTCCACGAGCTCGACGTTCACCACCCTGACGAGGGATCTGTCCGGCATCACGACGACGTCGACGACGCTCGCCACGCTGTCCGGACGCACGAGATACTATTGGCGCGTGAACGCGACGAACGCCTACGGCACGAGCGTATGGTCTTCCGTCCGGTATTTCACGACGAGAAGATAGCTGCGCGCCGGTTAGTTTCGTAAGCGTTGCTCGATCGAAAGAGCAGGGAAGGCGTCCCGATTCCGGGACGCCTTCCTGTTGTCTGCGGCATACCGGCGATGAGCCGGCGCTTCAGAGGCGTTGCGGAGGCTTGTGCGGTCGTTCCGCCAGTATCGCGTGCTTGTAAAAGGCGCTGACGAGCCCGGGGATTACAGGAAGATATTTTGAGAGTGCGTACGCGCGCATCCCGTGCCTGTTGATCGCGTATTTCAGGCATTCCTTCTCGCAGAACGAGACCTTGTCGAAATGCGCCTTGAACTGATCGCGAATCGCCGTTTTTGTCAGATAGTTGGTTCGGCCGGTCAGATACTCCAGATTCTGACGCGCCGTTTCCTTTGCGGACATGCCCGTTTGAAATTCGTTTCTGATTCCGAGCCCGGCCCACAGATACAGCCACCAATAGGAGCGCAGCATCGCGGCGAGCGGAACGTGAACGTGCGGCTCGATCGGAATATAGCGGGAGGTATAAATGTGAAAGGTGACGCCCCCGGGTTTCAGAACTCTCCTGATTTCGGAAACGGCCTCGGGGTAGTTCCGGACATGCTCGAACACCTGGTAGCTCAGAATGAAATCGAAGGTATCGTCTTCGAAAGGTATCCTGTACCGCTCCGCGTCGATGAGACGGACAAAGCCGCCGTCCCGCAGCTCCCGGGAGCTCGCGTTCTCGCCGTTCGCGAATTCTATGTCGCATCCGAATGCCGCAAACCCGCGGTCGCGCATTTCTCGAACGAATTGACCGCCGCCGCAGCCGAAATCCAGGATCGCGCTGGAGGGGGCGATTTCATGGCCGAGTTCCTGGAGAATGCGCTCGATCTTTTCAAGCCGTGTGATCTTGTCGCTCATGGCACGAATCCCCCCTGAGCGATACTTTATACGGCCGGAGGAACGCAAAGACAATTGGAATATTCCCGATGGCCGCT
The DNA here is from genome assembly GCA_017885175.1 of bacterium. Taxonomy (GTDB): domain Bacteria; phylum Krumholzibacteriota; class Krumholzibacteriia; order Krumholzibacteriales; family Krumholzibacteriaceae; genus SSS58A. Next base: position 9,914 of record JAFNGP010000318.1, on the reverse strand, counting down.
CGTGAAGCCGCCGGGGATCCGGTCTTCCGCCGGCAGGCGTTCTTCCGCTTTGACACGGCCCGCCGTCTCCGATAAAATCGCGGCAGGAGCGAGGATCATCGCATGAAGCAGAAACGAGTTCTTCTCATAGGCCCTTTCCCGCCCCCGATCGGGGGGGACACCGTTCTGACGCTGAATCTCCTGAAAAGCGAATACTGGAGCCGGGCAGGGATCGAAATGGACTGCGTCGATACGTCTCCCGGCGACCGCGTGCGGCTCGTCGACGAGAAGCTCTCGCCGGGGGATGTCCTCCGGGGCATCGGGATCATGAGCCGGGTGCTGCGGAAGCTGCCCCGCGCCCGCGTGGTTCTGCTCTGGGCAAACTGCAGATTCATCTGCACCATGGGGCTTCCGATCACCCTTTCTTGCCTCGTGACGCGAAGGCCGATCGTCGTCAAGGCATTCGGCGCGATGCTCGCCGAGCTTATCGGCGCCATGCGGCCGATAAGGAAAAGGCTCACGAGATTCCTGTTGAATAGAACGGCGTGCCTGCTTTCCGAAACGAAGAAACAGACCGGGGAGCTCGTCGGCGTCGCCGGAATTTCGCCCGCCCGCGTTGTGCTGTTTCCGAACTTCCTCGCCGACGCATCCCTTCGGCTCGATCGCCGCGCGAAGAGGTTTGCAGGCAGATGCGTTTTCCTGGGGCAGATAAAGGCGGAGAAGGGCGTCTTCGATATCGTCGAAGCGCTGCGCGGCCAGAGCGAGTTCAGATGCGACTTCTTTGGCCCGATCGTCGACCGCGACCGCGGCGCCTTCATGGAAGCGCTGTCCCCCGGCGGCGCCTGCGCCTACCGCGGCATGGCGGAACCCGACAGCGTCATGGAGACGATCGGCGGCTACGACGTCCTGTTGCTCCCGTCGTACCATCCGGGGGAAGGGTACCCGGCGGTGATCCTGCAGGCGTTCGCGGCCGGCGTGCCGGTGATCGCCTCGGACTGGAAAGACATTCCCGAGATAGTCGAGGACGGCGTGACGGGGATTCTCGTTCCCGTGAAAGCTCCCGCCCGGATACGGGAGGCGCTGCGGCGGCTCGCCGCCGACGCCGATCTCTACGAATCGTTGGCGGAGAGCGCGTTCGTTTCCTCGAAAGGCTTCTCCGAAAGCGCGGTGGTGAACGATATCCTGGTGGCGAGGGTGTCCCGGCTGCTTTCCTAGGGTTCGAGCTCGACGTGGCCGCTCCAGCCGAAGTGAGGCTTGAACCTCAATGACCGCGCCGGATCGAGCTGTCGCAACGCCCCGACGAAATCCGGATTGTTGCTGACGACTCTGATATCGTCGTACCCGAAGCCGGCGAGCGGGAGATCGCGCCGTTCGAAGGCGTTTCGAATCATGGCGAGTTTCAGGGGATCGAAACCCATCATCCACACCGAAACGGAATCGACCGCGACGGGATTGAGCCCCGCGACGATGAGACCCGCCGTGACCGGCTCGGGGGCTTCCGGCCCGTCTCCTTCCCCTCCGACGATGCCGTCGACGATGCCGAGATAGCGCTTGGCGCGCTGCACGGGAAAGCGCTCGCCGTCGGAATACAGGATACACGCGTTGATGTCGTGAACCATCCGCCAGCAGGTGTCGTTGCCGTACCAGTTCCCGGTGCGGATCACGCGCCGGGTGTCCCCGAACAGGCGTTTGCCCACTCTCTTCGATATGCGAAACAGGGGAGCGACGATTCCCGGATGCTTCAGCATGCCCCGTTCGAACGTCCTGATCCCGGTATGCTCCAGAGACCTGTGGGGACCTGGATCCGGGAATTCGTCTCCGTGGTCGCGGGGGGATCCGTTGATGTAATGCGGGAGCCTGTTTCTCCCGGTATTGATGCCGACGATATTCTTGAGGCAGAGAGTCGCACCGACCTTTTTGTGAGTCTTCAGCTTCGGGATGTTGACGATCACGTCGGCTCCGGCGCAGGTTCCGGAGAGGAGGTACTCGTGCCTGCCGCGCCCGTGGTAGCTGTTCGTCTCCNNGCGCGCTCCAACGTCCGACGTCGATCGCCCGCGAGCCGGCAGGGTCGCCCGGAAGGCTCTTCCGTCTGCCGATGACCCCTTCCCTGACGTCCGGCCACCATTCCGGCCGCAGATCGAGCATGCGCACGGGAACGTTTCCGTAGAATGATTTTCCGTATTCCAGGATGCGATCGAGCCCGGTCATCGAGACGATTGCGCTCCAGTCCGCGTCGAATTGCGGCCCGTCGGCGATCCAGACTTCGCCCCGGCCTTCGAGGGCGAGCGTCACATAATCGAGCACGGCCCGGATGACGGATCCATGCGTGATAACGCATTCCCAATCGGCGCGGCGATACTTGTTGCGATGAGAAAGGAAATTGGGCTTCAGAACGACGCGATCTCCGGGAAAAACGACCGTCTTCAGGGGATTCCAGCGATCGGTCCCTTCGTTCTCCGGATCGAGCTTCAACAGTCGAAGCGTGTCGCGCACCGCGGCGTATACCGGATTGTGCGGGCCGAGAGCCCCTTTGTATTCCGGGTACGCCGAATCGGGATGAAAAGGAGACTCGGACGGATACCGTTCGACGCGGGAATCGTTCACGCAGACAAGAGCGGAACCCAGGGTGTCGTGGCTGAATGCGTTCATGAAATCCTCATTTTGCGCTACTCTTACATCAGGATACCACCGTTGTCAAGACGCTCCGGGAAGAGGGGGAAGATCAGAGGCGGGGGGGCGGAACGCGCGTCCGGCGACGGTCAATGCGCTTTTTGTATGAGTCTCTTTCCGATCTTGAGCAGAACTCCGGGGTTTCTTCTGTACCGTTTCATGGTTTTGATCATATACCCGACATCCGCGAGCTGATGGATCTTCTGCTTCCTGTTGTACGATTCGACCGTCCGCAACAGCTCCTCGGTGGTTTTGCGGAACTCTTCCTCGGTCATGGCGACCGGGACAACGGACGGGTTCTGGTGCAGAAGGTACTCGAACCGCATGTCGGGCGGCAGAATGCCGAGGTCGTCGCTCATGTCGTACAGCTCCGTCCCCGGATACGGGGTGACGATGGAAATTATTATTACGTTCGGCCGTATTTCGGTTGAAAAGCGCACGGTTTCAAGCATGTGTTCTCTGGTTTCCCACGGAAATCCTATCATGACGAATGCTCCCGTGTAGATGCCGGCCTCTCTCGTCGTCTCGAACGCTTTAGCGATCTCCTCCTTCGTTATGCCTTTCTTTATTCTTCGCAGCGTTTCTTCGCTGCCGGATTCCACGCCGAAGAATATTTTTATGCACCCGGATTTTTTCATTTTCATGAGCAGCTCTTTCGAGACGGCGTCGACCCGCGCGGAACAGTACCAATCGACATTCACCTTTCTCTCGACGAGCAGGTCGCAGATTCGCGTCACGAAGTCCTTGTTCAACGTGAATGAGTCGTCGTCGAATTGCATGTACCGCAATCCATACTTCTCTTTCAGGTATTCTATTTCGGCGACGATGTTTTCCGGCGAGCGGTACCTGACCTTTCTGGTCCATATCTTGTGAGACGCGCAAAAAACGCATCTCGACGGACACCCTCTTGTCGCGAATAGAGTGCCCTCGTGCGCGGGAACGCGGATTTCCGTCTCGTCTATGTGGAATTCTCTGACCGGAAACGGCACGTCGTCGAGGTTCTCCATCAACGGCCGGTCCGGGTTGCTCACGGCCTTTCCGTTCATCTTGAACGAGAGTCCGGGGCACGATTCGAAATCTCTTCCGCCTTCTTCAAGCGTTTTTATGAGATTCAGCAGCGTAAGCTCGCCCTCGCCGCGAACGACAAAATCCACGCATTCGTTTTGCAGGATCTCCTCGGGCAGGCACGATGCATGCGGTCCTCCGATAACGACGCGGATATTCGGATCGATCTCCTTGCAGAGGGCGGCGATGTTGAGAGCGGACGCGATTTTCGGCGTCGTCGCGTTTATGCCGACGACCGTCGGGCCGAAAGACGAAACGACTCTTTTTATCTCCTGCCAGAGCGGATGACGCAGGTCCCTTTGAACCTCCGCGTAATGTTCGACATTCTTCTCGAAGTCCGATTGCTCGAAATAGACGTTCTTCTGAAAATCGGCGTTATAAATATCCGTCTCTATTCCATTCGCCCGCAGCGCCGCCGCGAGATAGCCGACGCCGAGAGGCACGTCGCCCGCTCCGCCGCCGAACAGCTTGTTCCATGGGGGACAGACGAGCAGCACTTTCATGAGGATGCACCTTTGCGCTGGTCGCGATTCACACGGCAATTCTAGACGCGGGCGCCGCGTGTGTCTACCGGCAAATCGCGAGGCGGAGCGATGAGCGCTTCGGCCCATTTGCCCAAGCAATCCGTATGACGTCCCCATATTTCCGCCGGCTTTCATTGCCGCCTCATCCGATTGTCTGTAACTTTTGAGCTCCAAATAGCTACTATCTTCATAGAGACGCGAGGCAATTGACAGGATCGATCCTGGCCTCTATACTCAAATCGAGTGGGGTGGTTCCATCCATTATCGTTCCGCCGTGGCCGATACATCCGCCGCCGCCTCCACCGCCACCGCCACCCACGCGGGAGATCGATCCCAAGCAGCCCGAGAAGCCGGCGACTGAAGTGAAGGAGAAGGAGCCTCCGTGGAATAAAACTCTCGAGACGGAATCGACCAAACGCTCGTGACAGAAGGAGAGGGGCTCGTCATGAAGAAACACGTTCGATTCGCCATCCTCGCCGCCGCAGCGGCTCTGATGCTCGCCGCTCCGTTCGCGGCCCACTCCCAAATACTCGCCGGCCTATCCATCGAGAGGCTCGGGGCCCTCTCCACGACGGGGACCGGCGCACGCCCCTTCGCGATGGGGGGCGCCTACACCGCGGCGGGCAACGACGTTTTCTCCTTGCTCTACAATCCCGCGGGACTTGCCGAGATGCGGAGTGGAGAGGTCTCGATCGGCCTTCACCAGCGGTCGGACGAGATCACGAACACGTATCTGGATCTGAGCGCGGCTCAGTCGAGCTCGCATACGTCCCTTGGGCACATCGCCGCCGCCTATCCGCTGCCCACGGAACGGGGGAGCCTCGTGCTCGGGTTCGGCGTCTTCCAGGCGGGGACGTCGAATCTCGAGTCGGTCAAGAACGTGTACCTTTCCGAAATTCCCGCGACGGTCGAGAACCGGTTCATCCAGTCGGGCACCATCTACCAGTACCATTTCGGCCTCGGGGTCGACCTCTCCCCGCGGATTTCCCTCGGGGCGAGCCTCGTCCTCTGGGACGAATCGATCGACACCGAGGAGGACATCGACTACGCGGACGCCGATTCGTCGGCCTTCTGGACCGACAACGTGACGATGGACCTCGGCGGGGTGAGCTTCAACGTGGGGCTGCTCATGAGGATCAGCGACGTCGTCAGGGCGGGATTCTCGTTCACGAGCCCCGCGTGGCTCACCTACACCGGAGAGGGCGTGACGAGGTACGTCGGGGATTACGCGGGAGGCGGAGGCTGGACGACCGATCCCTACCGAGCGCTCATCGATGAGGAATATACCCTTCCGATGCGTTTCACCGGCGGCCTCGCGATCACGGCGGGCCCGCTGATGCTCGCCGCCGACCTCTCCTACTGCGATTACTCGCAGACGGAGTACAACGGCCTCGTGATCACGAGCGAGCTCGACCCGGGCATGGATCGCGTGCTGGATGCGACCCTGGACTTCCGCGTCGGCGCCGAGGCGACCCTGCCCCAGGCGCCGGTCAGGTTCCGCGCGGGCTTCGCGTACGTGCCGCTCGAGGTCTCGACCGTCGAGGCGGTCGCCTACATCGCCGACGATACGCCGAGCGCGATCATCGCCGATTTCGAGGCTGAGCGCGAGCGCACATTCTTCACCTTCGGTGTCGGGGGTACGATCGACCGCGTGCTGACACTCGATCTCGGCGTCGCTTTCGGCGGTTGGGAGAAGGTGACGGAGGGTGACGCGGGGAATCTCCTGACGCAAGAACGCTCGACGACGGAGGTCGTTCTCTCCGGGACGTACCGCTTCTAGAAGAAATGGTGGATACGGTCGCAAAGAAGCGGAGCGACGCCCCTGTTTATTGCCTAATTCCGCAGAAGCGACAATCGCGCAACTCATTTAATGACAATTTGTTGCAATGTAATTTCAAGTTTAGTAGATTGTTCTCCTAAATATACTAGACAAATCTACCAAAAATGAATATACTATAGCTGCTATGAAAGAGATTGAACGGCATTTCACCCGACTATTGGCCTCCCGTCTGCGCGAACAGCTCAATTTCATTCAGGTGGTCGTCGGCCCGAGGCAGGTCGGTAAAACCACGGGGCTCCAGCAAATTGTCGCACGTTGGGAGGGCCCCTCGCTCATGGTCACGGCGGATGAGATCGTTACTCCCGGCAGGGAGTGGATCACGGTGCATTGGGAAAAGGCCAGACGAATGGGCGACGGCGTCCTNNAGATTCCCCACTGGAGCTCGGTTATTAAGCACATGTTCGATCAGGACCGCAAGTCCAGGAGACTCAAAGTCGTCTTGTTGGGATCAGCCAGCCTGTCCCTTCAGCGGGGACTCGGTGAAAGCTTGGCCGGGAGATACGAGGTCATCACTGCCGATCACTGGGATCTTGGCGAGTGCAGGGAGGCTTTTGGATGGGGACTCGACGAGTTTCTGAAGTTCGGCGGATATCCGGCAGCCGCATTGTTGTGTCACGACATTCCGAGGTGGCAGAAGTATCTGCGGGACTCGATTATTGAACCGGTGCTCATCAAAGACATACTGGGTCTCAGTTCCGTCCAGAAGCCGGCGCTCTTCCGCCAGACGTTCGAGCTTGCGATGGCATATCCAGCCCAAGAGGTATCACTCCAGAAACTCCTGGGCCAACTTCAGGAAACCGGGAATGTGAACACGATCAAGCACTACCTGGAGCTGTTGCAGGGGGCGTTTCTCATTCGCGCACTTCACAAATACAGTGGCTCGGAAGTGAGGACGCGGGCTTCCAGCCCGAAACTCTTGCCGCTGAACAACGCTCTGGTGCATGCCTTCCGGTCGCCCGAAGAGGTCGACGCAAATCCTCAGTGGTATGGCCGGGTTTTCGAGGCGGCTGTCGGTGCGGCGCTGTTGCGGTCCAGCGGACAGATCTATTACTGGCGAGAAGGAAAATTCGAGGTCGACTTTGTCGTTGAGCTGAGAGGGAAGATATACGCGATTGAAGTGAAGTCGAGTGCTTCGGGGACGTTACGGGGGCTGGAGAAATTTGTGCAGCGCCATCCCGGCTGCATACCGCTCGTCGTCGACCGCGAGAAGGGGCTCAGACTTCTCGAATCAACAAACGTCGACGATCTTCTGCTGGATGGGGGACTTCACTAGATTTCCGAGGCGCCGCGCCCGTCTACCAGCAAATCGCGGCTAAAGCATTTCAACTTCAACAGCTTGGGATGAGCGACTCGGCGATCGCCAGGAGGCTCGGAATCACAGACAAGACTGTGACTAAAGCTGCTGCCTGGCTCCGGCGTGTCGAGCATCGACCCAACGGCTAGAAAAACGTCACACAATCGACCCCTTGTGTGGAGGAGTTCAGTGGGAGAAGCTCAGTCCGAATACCGATTCCGTGTTTCTCGGAGGGCCTATTCTCGGTTGACAAGTGTACCAAATAGTGGTACATTATTGATGTGAAGCTTTCCATGGATAAGGTCGAATACGAATGCCGCCGGAGGGACCTGAACCTTGGAGAGATGCTGCGTGAAGCGGGGGTCAGTCGAAATGCGTTCTATTCGCTGGCTCGCAAGGATTACGTCGTCCCGTTATCCCTGATCCTTATTGCGGAGCGCCTGCATATTTCCGTATCGGCCCTGCTCGAAGAAACAGATACGCCGGCCGAACGGATGAAATCCCTGGCCACCGAATCGGAACGCATCTCGATGCGGCATCCGGGGATCGATCGAGACAATATCAGGCATACACTGCTTCTCTTGAGTGAGAAGCCTGTCGAGCGTTTGAGGAGGGCGTTGCGTCGTGGCCGATTCGTTGATATTCGGTGATCGGGAAGCGGAGTTTCTGAAGGAGCTCGTTCGCCAGAAAGTCGAGTTCATGATCGTGGGGCTTTCCGCCGCCGCCCTTCAGGGAGCGCCCGTTGTGACTCAAGATATCGACCTGTGGTTTCGCACGCTGCCGGATCCTGGCCTCGAAAGAGCCCTGAAAAAGGTTCGCGGCGTTTACGTCCCTCCGACGGCGAGGAATGCGCCGATGTTCGCCGGCAAAGGCATCGAGCTCTTCGATATCGTCCTCAAAATGGACGGGCTCGGCGAATTCGACGAGGAAA
>JAFNGP010000318.1:323-1557 GCA_017885175.1 bacterium | reverse complement strand
AAAGACAGGCTCGTCCTGAAGGTCCTCTCCGACGCGCTGAAGACCATTAAGGGCCGCAAACGCTCGAAATCGGCCTGCGAAGAATAATCCGACACAATTGAGTTGCGATGGTGGACACTGTCGCAAAGAATTCGAACCTTTGCGGAGATCCCGATTGAGGCGGTGCTTCTGGGCACGGACGCCCCGCCTGTCTACCAGCAAATCGCGCCTAAGGCCTTTCAACTACAACAGCTTGGGATGAGCGACAATGATTCTCTATCTGGAGGAGGTTAGCGAGGGAAGCTCACGATAGAACTATGCTCAGCGGCAGTGCCCACAGCCTTTGTCCCAGAGAAACGGCCTCGGTGCCGTTGTAGGCGAGTATCGCCGCCCGGCAGTGAGGGGTGGCGGAGAGGAACGCTTTGAGACCGGCGAGATCGCGGTCCGTCCAGCGTGTTCCCGATTTCGATTCGATCGCGACGCACGAGCGGCCGGCTTCGATAACGAAATCAACCTCATGCCGGCCCTGCACGTTCCAAAAATGAAGTCGTGCTTCAGGCCATCGGGCGCCCAAGGTTCCCAGCAGATTCTGAGCGACGTACGTTTCGAATGCACCGCCCTTGAAAGGCTCCGCCAGGTCGCCTACGGAGTGGCCCATCCCTGCCAGGTGGCACGCCAGTCCTGCGTCCCCTAGATACAACTTGGGTGTTTTGATGAGCCTCGATGCCCGGTTTCGCAAGTATGGGCTCAGGCGATATGCCACATAAGAAATTTCGAGCAGCGACAGGTACCGCGATGTGGTCGCGGCGTTGAGCTTCGCGTCCCTGCCGAGTTGGCTCGGACTCAACAGCTGTCCCGTGCGAAGCGCCGCAAGACCCATGAGGTTGCGAAATGAGATGATATCGCCGATTTGGCTCAACTCCCGGATGTCCCGTTCCAGATATGTTTGCTCGTAACCGCGAAACCACAAGGCCCGGTTCCTTACTTCGCCGAGGCAAACGGACGGCATTCCGCCCGACAGGACCTCGTCCGGTTTAATCGGTGCAATGGTCTCGAGCTTTTGCGGGATGCGGGGAGAATCGAAGAAGGTTCTCAGAAACGGCTGTCGCCTCGTGGCGCCGGATATTTCACGCCGGGTGAACGGGTGCAGGACGAAGTACACCGCTCGTCCCGCGAGCGATTCGGAAATTCCCCGGAGCATGGAGAAGTTCGCCGACCCCGACAGCAAGAACCGCCCCGGGGTTCGATTTCGGTC
>JAFNGP010000318.1:0-287 GCA_017885175.1 bacterium | reverse complement strand
CCTTTTGAAGAAACGTGCTCTTCCCGGTCTGGCGCATCCCCGTCAGGACGACAACCGGCATGTCGGCGAGAGCGTCTTTCACTGCCGATGAAATATCTCTGCGGAAGTATGGTGTCATATCATCACAGATTATAGTGGCAATATGACACCATGTCAAGAGGTCTTATGATATCGGCCCGGATGGCCGCAGAAGCAGAAACCGTCCCATTGCAGGGATGGAAAAATTGGAGGCGGCGGGAATCGAACCCGCGTCCGAAGATGCTTCCGCGAGGGCGTCTACGTGCGTA
>JAFNGP010000317.1:209-4171 GCA_017885175.1 bacterium | reverse complement strand
TCGCGACGATCGCGGTCGGATGGATACCCTTCTGAAGACTCTCGGGATGGCCCTCGGAAAACAGCGACATGACTTTCAGGAAAGCCAGGTACGGGTTGGACACCTTGATGATGGGCTTCGGAGAGCCATCCTCGCGATCGGCGATGACCGCGGAGGCGCGGGTCGTGGCGAGATACGACTCGTACTTCGAATTCGCGAGAAAGGTAATCTCCCCTTCGCGCGCTTCCTTGATCCCGGCGACGCCGGTGATCTCGATATCCGTCGCGCCGACGATCTCGCCGCCAACGAGCCGGGCCAACTCTTCTAATGCGTATGAAATCATCGAGTGCATCCGCTCTCGTTCAATTGCGAAAGAATCCCCGAACCGCCGGCCGCAGCCGTCACGGAGCGGGATTCTTCTGCATCTGCTTCTCGAGCTCCTCCATGACACGCGCCGTCAGGTCGAGCGCTTTCTTCGCGAATACGATGTTGCCCTGCGCGGCATCCAGGATGAGCGTATAGCCCTCGGCCTCGGCGAGCGTGGCGATCACGGCGTTGATCTTCTCGACGATGGGTTGCGTGAGCTCTTTGTTGCGTTTGGCCGCCTGGCCGTTGTCGCCGAACACATCGGTCATGTACTGATTGTACTCCGCCAGCTTCTTGTCGAAAACCTGCTTCTTCTCCGCGAGCTTCTCCTCGCTCAGCATGAGACTCTGGCTCTGGATCTCCTCGCGCATCGTGGCGAGCGTCGCTTCCATTTCGGAAGACTTCTTCTTCCAGGCATCGACTTCTTTCTTGTATATCGCCTCGGCATCGACCGTTTCCTTGAACTCGGCGAAGATCTTCACCGTATCGATATATCCCAGCTTGATCTCGTCCGCCCCGAACGCGCTCAGCGGAAGGTGCAACACGATGAAGCACGCGAGGATGAGACACGACACCTTCTTCATCAAGAGGCCTCCTTTCGACCGATTGTCATTGTTTCCAAATATAGTGCTTTTCGCCGTTATTGAAACCACTTTTTTAGAACATCGTCCCGAAGGTGAAATGCGGTTGCCAGCTCCCGCCCCCATCCTTGTCGAACCCGTAACCGTAATCGAATCCAAGGTTTCCCAGCGCCGGCATCTCGATCCGTATCCCGAGTCCGATGCCGCGGCGGAGGTTGAACGGGTCGGCCTGCGAGAACGAATTCCACGTGTTGCCGGCGTCGAAGAACGCGAGCCCGTATACCGCATCGCTGAACGGGAAGAGCACCTCGTGCGTGAAGGTGGTCATAAACCTGCCCCCGACATAGATGTCGTTCCCCTCGGGCACGACTTCGTAGAAATCGTATCCGCGAAGCGCGTAGCGCCGATTGCCGCCCAGTCGGAATCTCTCGAAATCCTGCACCTCGCCCGGATTGCTGTAGCCGTCGATCGATCCCGCCTCCATGTTCATGTGGAACGTGAATTTCCAGAACAGCCTCCGGTACCACGAGAGATCCGCCATGTATCGCATGTACTTGACGTTTCCCTGGAGAGGTCCGCCGGCGAACTCGGCGCTCAGGGACGCGCTCGATCCCTCCGTCGGATGGGTGGGATTATCCGTCGAATTGCGCGAAATGCTGAAGAGAACGCTGCTCTTGAGGAGAGGCCAGTCGACGTTGCGGAGCTCGCCGGCTTCGGGGTAGTCGGTCGAAAAATTGGAGAGCGCCACGTGTTCGAACCGGTAGCTCCCCCAGAGCTTCGTGTAGTCGAGCCAGGGGAACGGACGTCCGAGCTGGACCGAAAAGCCCTTGCGGCGGTCCGTATAGTACTGCTGGCTTACCCTGTCCTGAATCCAGTTGTAGACCGAGAACGTGAGCGAATTCTCCGTGCCCAGGAAATACGGCTCCACGTACTGGAAATTGATGTTCTTCCGCGTTCTCCCGAATTCCCAGTCGAGCGATACGCCCTTGCCTCTCCCGAACAGGTTGTTTTCCTGGATGCCGAAAAAGCCGCTCAGGGAGTTGAGCTGCGAAAATCCCGCGCCCATGCGGAAGTTTCCCGTCGTCTTCTCCTCGGTCGAGAGAAGAAGGTTGACGTCTCCCCCCTCGTTCACCGTCTCCGTGTCCAGCTTCGGAATGCCGTTGAAGTAGCCGAGCGATACGACGTCGCGGATGCTCCGCTGCACTTTGTTGAGAATGAACCGGTCTCCCGGGTATACGCTCAGCTCGCGCCGGATAACCGTTTCGAACGTCTTTGTATTTCCCGATATCTTGATCTCGTTGATCGACGCGGGATTGTTCTCGACGATCGAGAGATTGAGATCGACCCTCGTCCCGCGCACGCTCCGCTCGGCGTCGACGCGGCTCCAGATGTACCCTTGCTCCCAGTACCGGCTGTTGATCGCGATCTGCACGCCCTCGACGCGGTCGAGCGCGAAGGGATCCCCTTCCTTGAGAATCGCGTAGGTGCGAATCTCGTCGTCGGTGAGAACCTTGTTCCCGGACCAGGTCAGGCGCCCGAGAGTGTAGGGCCTCCCCTCGTCCACCCGAACGTAGACGTCGAGCGCCTTGCCGCCGTCGATCTCTTCCGTCTTGTCGATGCGGGCATCGGCGTCGATATAGCCTCGAGTCCCGTAGAGCTCCTTGATCTTCCTGAGATCGTCGTCGAGCGCCGCCGGCTTGTAATCGCCCCCCCGCCACCATTTGCTCTCCCTGCTCTCCATGATCTTCTTGATCTCGGATGTCTCAAGAGCGCCGTTTCCGAGGAAATCGAGATGGCGTATCTTTATCTTCCGCCCCTCGGTGACGACGTAGGAGACGATGAGACTGTGCTCCTTCTCGACCAGGGTCTTTCGCACCTCGACCTTCGCCCGGCTGTAGCCCTTCTCGGCGTAGAGAGCGCGGATCGAGTCGACGTCCTGCGTGAAGAGGGACGGGCGGGCGAAATAACCTTCCTTGAGGGCGACCTTGCCCTCGACGTCCTCCCGCTTGAGCTTGTTGGTCCCCTGGACGCGGACCTCCTTCACGCGGGGATACTCCTCGACGATGAGGAACAGGATCACCGCGCCGTTCTCGACCCGGGAGCGCGCCTGGAGATCGGAGAACTGCTTCGTCTGCAACAGGCGCTTGAGCCCGTCCGAGACCCGGTCTTCGCGATACTCCTCTCCGGCACGAATGCCGAAGATCGTGAGTATCTTCGCCTCGGAGAGAAAATAGTTCCCCGACACCTCGACCCTGCCTACCGGCATCGACCGCGCGGCGGAGGCGAGGAGCAACAGGGAACAGAATATACCCAGCGTACGTTTCATTACCGATCCTTATGGTAAATGTACATAAAAAGACGAAGCGGCGCGAATGCTATCACACCGATGCCTTTTGTACAATCGCAAAAGGGGGGACTTTTCGATAGTGGGCCGCGGGCCCGCAGCGGCGGTCTTACGAGCTGACCTTTTTCACGGACGCGAAGGTGAGCGCCTCGGCTCCCGGCTCCGCCGTGATCCTGAGCTGGTCGTTCCGCGCGATCTCGCCGTTCAGGAGCTTCTCGCTCAACGGATCCTCGACGTATTTCTGTATCGCGCGCTTGAGGGGACGCGCGCCGTGTTCGGGATTGTACCCTTTCTCGAGGATAAACTCCCGGGCTTCATCCGTTATTTCGAACTCGATATTCTGCGCCCCGAGCCGCTTGTAAAGGTCCTTGAGCAGGATCTCGATGATCTTGATGAGATCGCTCCGCTCGAGCTGGTGGAATACGATGATCTCGTCGAGGCGGTTGAGGAACTCGGGATTGAAGACCTTCTTCAGCTCGTCGAGGACTCGCGATTTCATATGCTGGTAGCCCGCGTCGCTCCCCTCGGAGATGAAGCCCATCCCCTTCTTCCCCTTGATTTCCTTCGCCCCCACGTTCGACGTCATGATGAGCACGGTATTCTTGAAATCGACCTTGCGGCCGAAGGAATCGGTGAGACAGCCCTCCTCGAGAATCTGGAGGAGGAGGTTGAACACGTCGGGGTGGGCCTTT
>JAFNGP010000317.1:0-138 GCA_017885175.1 bacterium | reverse complement strand
TCTTTCCCACGCCGGTGGGGCCGAGAAAGAAGAACGAGCCGATGGGGCGTCTCGGATCGCGGAGTCCCGCCCGGTTCCGCCGGACGGCGGTCGCGATGGCGCGAAGCGCTTCTTCCTGCCCGATGACGCGCTTGCGCA
>JAFNGP010000316.1 GCA_017885175.1 bacterium | reverse complement strand
AGAGCATCTCGATCGGCGACTATATTCTGAGCGGCGGCGAGCTCGCCGCGCTCGTCGTCGCCGACTCGGTCGTCCGCCGTCTCCCCGGAGTCCTCGGGGACGAACGATCGGGCGAGTCCGATTCTTTCACCGCCGAACGGGAATTCTGTCTCGACGCGGCGTACTATACGAGGCCGCCCGAGTTCAGGGGGCATGCGGTGCCCGAAGCGCTTCTCTCGGGAAACCATGCGCGGATAGATCAGTGGAGGGTCGATTCGGCGCGCGAACGCACGCGCCGGTTCAGGCCCGATCTCATTTCCAGAGCAGGCAAGCAAGGAACGAATTAAAGGAGGAACCATGGATATCCTCGATCAGATCGCCGCGAAACGAATGAAGGAATCGACGGGCGAATTCGCCGTCGGCGATACGGTGCGCGTCGATATCAGAGTCGTCGAAGGCGACCGGGAACGCGTGCAGGCGTTCCAGGGAACGGTAATGCAGCGCCGCGGCTCCGGCCTCAGCGAGACCTTCACCGTGCGCAAGGTCAGCTCGGGCGTCGGCGTGGAACGCATATTTCCGCTCCATTCGCCGAACGTCTCGGGCATCCGCGTCCTGCGCAAGGGAAAGGTGCGGAGAGCGAAGCTCTTCTATCTGAGGGAGCTCAAGGGCAAGGCGGCACGCATCGCCGAGAGGATGGATAAGGTCGAGGAATGAAAGCCGGCCGCCGGATCGCGTTCGAAGATCTGGTCAGGTTCGACGGCGAGAGAAGGCTCTCGTCCCCCGGGCTCATCGCCGGCGTGGACGAAGCCGGGAGAGGGGCGCTCGCCGGCCCCGTCGTCGCGGCGGCGGTCATCTGCGAGCCCTGCGACATACTCTCCCGCGTGCGGGATTCGAAGCTCGTGTGCGAGAACGAGCGCGAGCGGCTCTACGAGCGCATTCTCGATCGCTGCCTCGCCCACGGCGTCGGAATCGTGGAAGCCGGCGAGATCGACCGCATCAATATTCTCAGGGCTACCCTCGAGGCGATGAAGATCGCCGTCGAATCCCTCGGCGCGACACCGGGTCTCGTGCTCGTCGACGGCGACAGGCTGCCCGATATACGCGTTCCCGCGGCCGCCATCCCGGGCGGAGACGGGAAGAGCTTTTCGATCGCCGCGGCCTCGATCGTCGCGAAGGTCACGAGGGACCGCATCATGCGCGAAGGCGCCGGCGTCTTTCGCGGGTATGGCTGGAGAGAGAACAAGGGATACGGAACGGCGCAGCATATCGAAGCGATCAGGAGACTGGGCCGGACGGAATTCCACAGGAAGAGCTTCAGGGCGGGCGCGTGAGCTGCGGCGCATGCGCGGAGATTCAGGGGAGGGGCGGCGGTGGAGGAACGGAAGGCATTTCCCGGGACGCTCGGCGAGAATATCGCGGCGCTCTATCTGCAGCTCGGCGGCTGCACGATCCTTGAAAGGAACTACCGGTTCGAGCACGTCGAGATCGATCTCATCGTTCGAGACGGCCCCTGCGTCGCCTTCGTCGAGGTGAAAACCCGCCGGAGCTCCGCCTTCGGAGAGGCGCTCGACGCGGTGAGCCGCGGCAAGCTGAGAAACGTGCGCCGGGCCGCCCGGAAGTATCTGCTCGACGCGCCGGCGGAAGCGCGCGCGGGCGAATATCGGTTCGATCTCGTCGCGATCGATTGCGATTGGCGCGAGGGCGCCATGAAGCTCAGGCATATCAGGGGAATCGCGTAGAAAATGGCTTGATTTATACCAAAGCGCACTCTATGTTATTCAGGTGCCTGTAACCCGAAATCGTCCAAGGAGGAGTTTGCGGTAATGGTAACCAGATATTCGATTCTGGCTCTATTAATCGTATGCGTCTTTGCCGGCTGCAACGTCGTCAACAAGGTCGTCAAGGACATTCCGATCGAGGAAATGGACAAGCTCGACCAGACGTACATCGGCCGGGAAGCATGGACGCGGGCCCTGCTCATCGACATCGGCCCCGAGGGGGTCATCGACCGCGATACGAAGGTGAAGCTGGTCACCCTCGATATGCATTGGACGGGCTCCGTCACCGTCCGGGGCCCGAACAGACGCAACATCACGCACGCGCTCAATCTCGAGCGCCCGCTCACGATGACCGCGGTCGAGGAGAAGCTCAACAAGCTCTTCTTTTTCACGAATCCGGAATACCGCTACCGCATGAACCTTCGCAAATTCGGAAAGAAAACGGCGAAGGCGGTATTCGACCGCCAGCTCTTCAAGGGCATGAAGCGCGAGGCCGCGCTCGAGTCCTGGGGATATCCCGACGAGATGAAGAGCGTCGATCTATCGGGAAGCATGCAAGAGCAATGGATCTACAAGGACGTGCGCCAGAAAACCAAGAAGCGCTACGTCTACATCGTCGAAGGGCAAGTGGACACCTGGGAAGAGTAGTCCGGGGTTCGCAGGCTTTTCTCCCTCAAGACATAAAAAAGTCCCCGCCGGAGAGTGGGGAGCCATCTTGGGACGCATCTCTTGATTAAAGAGTTGAGCCCGCGGTTTTACTTTATTCCAAGATCGCTCGTCTCACTGCTTCGTCAGGGACCTCTATTTCAAGTATAGTCCCGTTTCTCGTTTCTGTCAATGAGGCCGCGTCACATTGCTCTGAGCGAGGTACAGGCCGAAGAGAACGAGGGCGGCCCCGAAGACGAAGAATCCGGTTATCGTTTCATGGAAAAAGAGGCTTCCGAACAGCGCCGCGAAGGGTGGATTGAGGTAGACGAACGAGGCGACCGACGTCGCGGGCATGGACTCGAGGGCCGCGAACCATATCCAGAATCCCACGAGCGTGCAGAGAACGGTCAGATGGGCGAGAGCGATCCAGTGCATCGGAGTGAACGAGGCGAGGGCGTCGAGGAACGGTCTTCCCGCCGCCGCGAGAAAGGGCAGCGTCCCGATGACGATCGTCAGATAGGTCACGGTAACGGCCGATGTCTTCGCGAGCAGATTCTTCCCGACGATGGTGTAGACCGTCCAGCAGAGAGGCGCCAGCGCGGTGATGAGGACGTATCGGAGCTCGGCGTGGGAAATCCCGGTGACCCGGCCGAGCCCCACCTTCCCCCATGCCACGACGACGTAGAGCCCCGCCAGGGCTATGAGAATGCCGAGCGTCCGCCTGAAAGGCACGCGCTCCCTGAGAAAGACGATGGCCCCGAGCAGCGTGAAGAGCGGTGAGAGGGTCGTGAGGAGCGCCGCCGCCCCCGGCTTGATCTCGCTCTGTCCGATATAGAGAAAGAAATTGTAGCCGGCCACCCCCGTGAGTCCCATGGCGACGAGCCCGACCGGCGCCTGCCTCAGGATCATGGCGCTTTCCTTCCTCAAGCGGGGAACGGCGAGCAGGGAGACGAGACAGAACACGGCCGCGGGGAGGAACCGGGCGAGAACGAGCTCCATCGGATCCATGACCTCGCGCAGGTACTTGATCGCGGTAAACGCGTTCGACCAGATCACGAAGAGGAGCACGAGAAGCAGCCTCATCTTGAGGCCCGAGGCGGGGCCCGGATTGCGTCCGCGCGGCGGATAAGCGGCCATTTTCGTCAACCTCTCGAATCGACGCGAAACGACAAGGAGTGTCTTGAAACGACAAGGTCGTTTATGGTATAATCAAACAGTGAAGGGCGGCAAGTAAAACATCGTGTGCTGCACACCAGCCGAAAGGATGTGAGGATGATGGCGAAACGCATCATTCTGATCATGGCGCTGGCGGCCCTTCTCNNTACTTCCGGCAGTCCTACTACGTCGCCAACCTCCAGAACGACAAGCTCGCCGTGTACGAGGAATACGGCTATCCGGTTCATCGTCTCCGCGAAGTTGCGTACGGCGAGAGAACGGAAACCTGGACCTATTACGAGGACGGGGTGGAGTTCGTGTTCGACCAGGACTCCAATCTGATACGGTCGAGGACCTTCAGCCCGGAGAACCGGCGGGAGCGAATCGACAGATTCCCGGGGTATTGATTCTACGCTCGGGTGCGTGAAGCGGGCCGATCATCTCGGTCTGGGGCATAAGGGACGCATGCCTCGCATGCGTCCCTTTACCTTTGTAGCGCGCGCCGGCATGTCCTCGAGCCCGGAAAAAAATAGTTGAAATATCGAGCGATAGTTGATATATTCGCGGCGGTTATTTCAAGCTATCTTGCGCCGGAAGCAGCTCTTAATTGTTTGTGTAATAATAAATTGAACCTGAGAGGTGGTTGATGGCCAGCGCGAAATCAAAAGGCAGGGTGAATATCGCCCCGGCACGAGTACACGAATCCCTCGCCCGGCATATGCTCGTGGACGGTTTCCCCTTCGTGCTCGACATGGACAAGAGCCACGGCACGTTCATGGTCGACAAGACCTCGGGCAAGGAGTACCTGGATTTCTTCACGTTCTTCGCTTCGAACGCCCTGGGGCACAA
>JAFNGP010000315.1 GCA_017885175.1 bacterium | reverse complement strand
TGGCAGGACAGCATCGCGCCCTCGGGCGACTCCATGAGCACGAAGAAATCGGGACGGGCGTCGCCGTTCGCGTCCGTCACCATGCGGGTGCTGCCCGGGCGCTCATAGGCGGCCCTCCCCGCGAGAGACATCTCCTTCCCCTTGAGCCGATACCAGAGAAGCCCGGCAGGCTCATTGATAAGGAGATCGTCGTTGCCGTCATTATCGACGTCGGCGACGAAAAAGGGCATTTGCGGAGTTATTCGCGCCGCGATCACATCTTCGAGCTGGAAGGGAAGCGTAGGAGCATCGGAACGCTGTCCTCCGCCGGGTCGTGAGATCGCAAATAGCATCACGAGGACCCCGGCGAGAAGGGCGAACAGAAGAGGAACCGCGAAAAGGTACGCTCGGCGCATTTTCATAAGGACACGTTCGGGCTGAGATTTCGGACAAAGAGCAAGGATATCTTCTTATTCTAAGCCAAAACACCCGGCGCTGTCAATGAAGGAGCGCGGGGGGGCGTCCGTTTCGGCATTCTCCGGAAAAGATCGGGGCCGGCCGGTTGTCCGGCGACGTAGTTCACGCGCGCGCCCACGTTGTAGTCGGTCAAGGCGCCCGTGTAATCGGTCGACCCGTTCCCCCAGACATTGTCGCCGGACAGCCAGAACCGGCCGCCGGTGTAATTCGTGGCGTAATCGATCCAGCCGGTGCCGTGCGAATCGATGTATCTGGCGGTCTCGCCGGCGCCGCTGCACCACGCTTCGGAAGCGCGGCCGCCGAGAAGCGTTCCGTTCGACGTGGAGTATACGCCGTCCTTCGGCGGGTTCGAGCTCGCCGCGAATACGTACGACGCCACAAAGATCAGGAGCGACAATGCGGAAAATGTCGCAATTCTTTTGCCGTTTCGGCCGGCCATTGAATCCGGGCGCAACTTGCCGCCGTAAAGCTGGCTCCCCGGGGATCGGAAAGCGCAAAATGGACTTGCCTTGGCGGGCAATTGAATCGAGAATAAAGAATATATGAACGGCGCCGTTTCCAATCGCACCGAGAGGGCATACCTGCTCGTCCTGGCCCTCGTCACCCTGACGATGCTGTTTCTCTATGGCCGGATCGACTACACGAACGCCGCCTTCAAGGATTGGGACTCGCTCATCTACCTCGATATGGCTTCCGCCTCGCCGCGCCTCGACCCCGGTGCGCCGCGCCCATTCGCCTTCCGGCTCCTCGGGCCCTACCTCGTCGGATTGGTCCCGGGATCGACCGAGAACGCGTTTCTCGCCGTCGATCTCGTCCTCTCGCTTCTCCTCGTGTATCTGATGTACCGGTTTCTGCGTTATTTCGGCCTCCGGCCGCCGTTCGCATGCCTCGCGGCGACTCTCTACGTTCTCAACAAGCACTTTTTCGGCTTCACGTCCTGGAACTATTTCCACGTCAACGACGTGATCGCGGTCATCCTCCTCATCGTCCTGCTCTGGTCGATGATGGAGTCGCGCTGGCTTATCTTCGCGGCCGCGCTCTGCCTCGGTGTCGCGACGAGGGAGACTGCGCTGATCATGATCCCGGTCGGTCTCCTGTACCTCGCCGAGAGGCGGCTCCTCGTGCGGGAAGGGAGGAGATTCGTCGCGGCGATTGCGCCCGCCCTCGCCGTATTCGCGGCCATCCGTCTCCTCATTCATCCGGCGGCGGGCCCGACCCTCGTGCAGGCCGTCTCGGCGCACTGGACCAAGATCACTTCGGTCGAGCGCATGTACCACGTTCTCGTAAATCCCTTCGTTCCGCTCGCGTTCGTGCCGGCCGTATTCTTCAGGCGCACGTTCGCGTTCTTCAAGGGGCGCCTCCATCTGCTCGCGTTCTTCGTTCTCGTGGCGGGAACGACCTTCTTCGGCCACAACAACGAGCGTCTCCTCAACCCGGCGTCGCTCGTGTTCTACCCGCTCGTCGGATACATTCTCCAGGATCGCGTATGGCCGAACCGGGGCATGATCGCGCTCGTCGTCGCCGGAGGATATCTGGCGAGCTTTCACTGGCTCGTCGCCCGCTACCCGCTTCCGTCACGCGACGCGACCGCCGTTCTTTCGGGCGGATCGCTCGTCGTCATCACCGCGGCGCTCGCCGTTTTTCAAATTGTCAGGATGAGGAGAGGCGCCGCTCCGCCNNCGATGTCGGAGTTGCCCCCCGTCTGCGACTCGGGGATGACCTCCTCGACGACGACGTAGATCATGGCGCCCGCGGCGAAGCCGAGGGCGTAGGGCATGATCGCCCGCGAGGAAGATACCGTGAGCACCCCGACCAGGGCGGCGACCGGCTCGACGACCCCGGAAAGCTGGCCGTACCAGAAGCTCTTGAGACGCGACATTCCCTCGCGCCTCAGCGGGAGGGAAACGGCGAGCCCTTCCGGAAAATTCTGGATGCCGAGACCTATCGCGAGCGCCGCGGCGCCCGCGAGCGAGCCGTATCCGGTCCCCGAGCCCACCGCGCCGAATACGACGCCCACCGCAAGGCCTTCGGGTATGTTGTGCAGGGTGATCGCGAGCACGAGAAGCGTGCTCCGGCGCCACGTCGAGCGCGCGCCCTCCGCCTTGTCGGGCGCGAGCCCCGGATGGAGGTGCGGCAGGACCAGATCGATGATGCGCAGAACGACGGCGCCGGCGGCGAAACCGATCGACGCGGGAAGCCAGCACGGGA
>JAFNGP010000314.1:1491-7046 GCA_017885175.1 bacterium | reverse complement strand
ATGAGGTAATCGCCCCGCGGGGCGGGATAGAAGAGCTCCAGCCCCGCGATGATAACCGTCGGCACGAGCAGGACGCTCGAAAGTCCCAGCCTGAACACGTTGAGCGCGAACGGGGGAATCGTCTCCCCCGATCGCTTGAGGAATATTATCGCGGCGGCCCACATGACCGCCGTGAGAAGCGCGAAGAACATTCCCATGAGGCTCTATCGAACCTTCATTTCATCGAGCAGCCGCTTCGCCCCGCTCATCTTGTCCATGATGAAGAGGATGTAGCGGGAATCGACGTTGATCGACCGGGTCGTCTCCTTGATGAAGAGATAGTCGGACGAGATGCTCTCGTAGTTCCCGTCGAACGCCGCGCCGATGCATTCTCCCTTGCCGTTCATGATCGGGCTTCCCGAGTTCCCGCCCGTGATGTCGCAGGTCGAGAGGAAATCGACCGGCACGTCGCCGAGCTCCGCGTCCTCGTACGCGCCGAAGTCCAGGCTCTCATGAAGCGCGAGAAGCTCCTTCGGGCAGTCGAACGGATCCTCCCCCGTGTATTTCTCGACGACTCCGGCGAGGGAAGTAATGTACTTGTACGATACGGCGTCCCGCGGGCTGTACCCCTTCGCCGTCCCGTACGTGAGACGCATCGTGCCGTTCGCGTCGGGATAGAGATTGCCGCCCTTCCACAGCATGAACGCCTCCATGAGGCGCGGGCTCAGGCGCTGGAGGGCGCCCTGCATGGTCTTTTCCCTGTCCTCGAGCGTCTTCGCTTCCTTGTCGAGCGCGACGGCGAAATCGACGAACGAGTCCCCCGCCTTGAGCAGGTCCTCGCGCGAGAGGTCGAACATCCGGAGCCGCTCTTCCGGCGAGCCGAGCTTCGTGCCCGCGTAGAGCCCGTCGAGAAGCGCGTCGATCTTCTTTTCGGCCTCGGGGCCCCTCGCTCCCTGGAGCGCCGCGTCGACGGTTTCGATCCTCTGATTATCGGGAAGGTCGACCGCGCGCATGAGAAAATACTTGAGCACCCTGCGGTCCACCTGGGGATCGTAGCTCATCTGAATCATCCGGAGAGATTGCTTGAGCCGCGGAACGTCGCGATCCTGATACCCGGGCTTCCGCTCGATGTCGCTCTTCGCCTTCTCCTCCGTCCAGCGGTCGAGCGTGGCCCCCGCGCGCAGCATCTGGCATCCGAAGTTCATCTGNNAGAACGTCGCCGTATTTCTTCTTCATGTCGGGGCTCATCTCGAGCCATTTGGAGAACCCCTGCTCGGTGCTCCGCTTCTTTTCGAGCAGAGCGCCTTTCTTGAATCCCTCGAGCATCCCTTCCCAGTTCTTCATCGAGTTGTTGAGCATCATGTCGAACTGCGCGACCTTTATCTCGATATCCTCTCCGCGCTTGGCCTCCTCGCCCAGAATCGCGAGCCAGTCCTTGAACATCGCGATCCGTTTCGGATAGGAATACTCCTGCATCTGGGCGATCGTGAACGACGTCGCGTGGCGCCCGGTCCTCCCGGGGTAGCCGATGATCATGGTGAAATCGTTCTCTTTGACGCTCTTCGTCGACATGACGAGATGCACGTCGGATTTGTACGGAACGTTCTCCGTCGCGTACTCGGCCGATTTCCCGTTCGGCGCGACGTACGCGCGGAGGAACGAGAAATCCCCCGTATGGCGGGGCCACATCCAGTTGTCGACGTCGCCGCCGTAGTTGCCGATCGAAGCGGGCGGCGCGTAGACGATCCGGACGTCCTTGCTCACGAAATAGGTGAAGAGCTTGTACTGCATCCCCTCGTAGAACGGGACGACCCTGCACTCGACGTCGCGCCCTTCCTCGCCGTATTTGACGATTTCCTTGATCCGCTTCTCGATCGCGTTGAAGCGATCGAGGTCGCCCATGCTGTCGTTGACGGCGGAGAGCACCTTCCGGGTCACGTCCTCGATCGAGGCGAGCACCGAGGCGCGGTATCCGGGCGCCGGGATTTCGTCCGCGAGGCTCGCCGCGTTGAAGCCGTCGACGGTGTAGTTGTGTTCGGCCGTGCTCGTCCGCTGGAGCGCGCCGAAAGCGACGTGGTGGTTCGTGAGGATGAGCCCGCTCGGCGACACGAACGAACCGGTGCCCCCGCCGAGGCTCACGATAGCGCGGGCGAGGCCGCCCCCGTTGGCGTCATAGATCTGCTTCGACGAGAGTTTGAGACCCATCGCCTGCAGATCCTTCCAGGAAAGCTTGTCGAGATTGTCGATCGGCCACATTCCCTCGTCGGCGGCGAGCATGGCCGGAACGGCGACGATGATCGCGGCGCACAGCAGCGCGTTGAGCCTGGCACGCATGAACGAACCTCCTTCGGAAGCCATACCTCGAACCGGTCAAGAGCGGGTATGATACCACTCCCGGAGGAGTTTCGACAATGGGGATTCGAGAGCGGAAAGGGATCAGTACTCCTGGAGCACCTTTTCCCACTGCCGGGCGAGCTCGATCTTCTTCGTCACGAGCTCGACGATCTGCTGGTTGGCGCTCTTTTCCTTGAGCTCCCCCCACTGGTCGATCGCCTTCGAGACGTCGCCGAGGCGCGCGTGCAGGTACCCCATGATGAACAGCGCTTTTTGATTCTCGGGCCGCAGCAGCCGCGCCTTCGTGAGATAGATGAGGGCCTCGCTCAGCTTGTCCATCTTGTAGTAGATCTCGCCGAGCATGCGGAGCGCCTCGAAGCACTCGGGATCGATCTGGAGCGCCTTTTCGAACTGGGCGGCGGCCGTTTCGAGATTGAGCCTGCCGTAGTATTCCCTGCCGCTTCGCAGAAAATCCTCGAGGCGGCCTTCCGTGTCCGTTCCGGAAACGGCGGCGGTTTCCGCGTTGACGAGCTCGATGACTCCCATCACCACGAGGCCGTAGATGAGCTTGCTCGTCGAGAAGAGATCCGCCGAGCCCGCGTCGTTCACTTCCTTGACGGAGCGCTTCCCGTCGATGAGGGACAGGATCTCCCACTCGCGCGGCTTGAGATTGAGCCGCTGGCCCTGCTGGACGACGGCGCTCAGCTTGAAGATGGAATGCCGCGAAGGCACCTTGCCGCCGATGTTCGACCACTCGTCGATGCGGCGGGCGCCCTCGAGAATGAGATTCTCCGTATTGAGCGGAATCACGATGTCGCGGCGCTGGTCGATCTCTTCCTCGATGAAACGGCACTCGCCGCGATCCCACTTGAATATATCGTAGACGCATTCGCGGATGCAGTTCGCGAGAAAATTCTCAAGATGCCCGCGGGCGGCGACGTGCTCTCCCTCGAGGCAGTCGATGAGCGTCGGATACTTGGGCAGCGCGTTCTCGACGCGCGCGATGGAGCCTTCGTCGATGACTCCCCAGTCGGCGAGGAGCGTCGCGACCGTGCGGGGCACCCGGTCGTGAATCACGGCGAAACACGTGTCGCCGCTCCGGAAGATGACCTGCGCTTCCTTGCCCTCGGGACCCTCGGTGACGATGAGGCGCCCCGTCTTCTTGTTGATATGAAGCAGCTGGAATAGATCGAAAAGCCCCAATTCCTTTATCGACGACTGAATGGTCATAGCAGATCATCCTCTTCGAGTGAAATATCGGAAAGCGCTTCGATCAATGTGTGCGCGGAATCGTCTCCGGCGCCCGGCGCCGCGGGAGCGGTCTTCCGATCGGCCGGCGCCGCGGCGGAAGCCCCTCTGCGATCGGCCGATGCGGCGGAAACCGGTTTCCGTTTCGCAGACGCCGACTCCGCGGGAGCGCCGCCCGAATTCGCGTTCGCGCCGGATTGTCTCTCGCCGATCTTCTTCAAACCCCGTTCGACGAGGGATACGAGCGATTCCTTGATTTTATCGAATCTCCGGGCGATGCCGCACTGGAGGAGCTCGATGAGGTCGTCCTCGGGCTCGACCGACATCTGCGCGGCGACCTTCGCCGAATTCATGCGCTGGCGCTCGCCCATCGCGAGGAAAAACGCGAGCCCGGTATAGCGCGGCGAGATCTTCGCCGCCTCGAGAACGACGTTGATCGCCCCCTGAAAATCCTCCTCGCGGAGGAATATGAGCGATTTGAGATACAGCGCGTCGCTGTGATTCTTGTCGAGCGACAGGGCGCTCTCTATATCGAAGAGCGCGAGAGTGAGACGATTCATCTTGTAGTTCAGGATCGCGTGTTTTTCATACAGGAGCGGGCTCTTTCCCATGAACGCTTCGAAGCGCTGGATGAGATTCTCCGCCATCATGTACTCTTCCTTGAGCAGATGGCAGTTCAGGAAATTGTAGTTGAGCTCCTGATGATAGATCTTGAGATTCAGGCCCTTCTTGAACATCCGCTCCGCTTCCTCCTTGAGGCCCACCTGATAGAGAAGCACGCCGAGGTTGTTCATCGTGTCGGCGTCGGCGGAGTTGAGCCGGAAGGCCTGAAGATAGCAGAGCGCCGATTCGTAGTATTCTCCCTTGAGATGATACACGCATCCGAGGAGCCGGTACGCTTCGACGTTTTCGGCGTTCGCCTCGAGCGTCTTCAGGAACGCTTCGGCGGCGGCGTCCATCGAGCCTTCCGCGACGTGGATCTTGCCGATTTCTATGTGGACGCGATCGGCGTCCGGCATGTCCCGGAGCGCCTTCTGAAATTCCTTCAGCGCCTCTTTCGCGAAACCGCGCTCCCGGTACGCCATGCCGAGGGTGAACGACGTGCTCTCGAGGCTCGCGACCTCCTTGCCCGAGCAGTTCCGCGACGCCTCCCCCGCGCTGCCGGCGCCGCAGCCCGAAAGGGCCAGGTTCGCCTCCGTGTTCTGAAACGACGGATTCAGGCGGGACGCCACCCGGCTCTCCTCGAGCGCTTCCTGGAGCTGTCCGTTGTCCCCGTACGCGAACGAAAGAAGGAAATGGGACCTCCAGTAATCGGCGTCGAGCTTGATCGCCGCGTTGAGCTCGGCGANNAACACGGCCGATTTCGCGAAGTGCGGCCCGATATAGAGGTAGTGCTCGAGCGCCTGCTGGTAGAGCCCCTGCGCCTTCAGCGTTATGGCGAGATGGAATCGCGCCATGGTGTGGTCGGGGTTCTTCTCGACGACGGCGCCGAGCATCTCCGCCGCCTCGCGGAAGCGTCCCATGTTCTGGAAGCTCACCCCGAGGCGCAGCATCGCTTCGAAGTTCTCCGGATCCCGTTTCACCTCGTCGCGCCACCGGCGCACGTCCGCATCCTCGAGGCCGGTCTCCGCGAACACGTACTGGAGGTTCTCCCGCGCGAGGTCGAACTTCGGATCGACCTTGAGCGCTTCCTTGAACTGTTCCATCGCCTCCTCGTACATCCCCTTGCGGAAATAGACCACGCCGAGGTTGTTGAGCGCGCCGGGGTCGTTCCGCTCGACGCGGGAGGCGAATCCCAGAAGAACCTTCCGTTCTTCATCCCTCAGTTCGGGCATGTCCCGTCCTTTCACCGGACCGTCAGGCCGTCGGTACCTGGTTGAATACCTTTGCGATCACTTCGACCACACGGGCGGCGTTGAACGGCTTTATGAGGAAATCCTTCGCGCCGGCGGTGATCGCTTCCTGGACAAGCGCCTGCTGTCCGAGCGCGCTGC
>JAFNGP010000314.1:0-1479 GCA_017885175.1 bacterium | reverse complement strand
CGTCACGAGGTCGGGACGGAGCTCCGTGTATTTCTCCACCGCTTTGGCGCCCGTATCCGCCTCGCCGACGATTTCCATTCCGTTCTCGACGAGAATGTCGGAAATCATCTTCCTCATGAAGATTGCATCATCAACGATAAGTACTCTGAGTTTCACTGGTGCACTCCCTTCCTGTCAGTCGACTCCGATGGATTCGAAAATGGTATCCAGAGATTCCTGCGTCGGAACGAAGAAGAGGAAACCCTTGCATCCGTTCGCTCCGAGGGTGAACGCGGTCTCGAGGACGAGCGCGTAGTCGGACTCCATGCTGAGATCCACGAGCACCGAATCCATGACGGCGCCGAGCATGTCGTGCGACACCTGCGGCACCGATTGCATGAGCTTTCTATTGACGAACGTGGAGAGCGCGGTCAGGTAGCTCCCGCACATGATGTTGCCGATCTCCCTGAGAACCGAGAGGGAATACTCGTCCCAGAACTTGTCGTCTATCTGCGACTTCCCGGTGACGAGCTCGACGAGCCGCGTCGCCTCGGGATGCGGGAAGATGAGGAACATCATCCCCCTGAATCCCTCGCTGTACCCTTCGATGTACACGACGGACACCATCGACTCGGGGCCGTTGAAGAAATTGTAGATTATCTTCACGGGGATGAGATCGACGCTCGTGATGTTGACGTCGATCCGCTTCTTGAGAAGCTTCGCGAGCCCCGTGACGGCGTGCCCCGCGCCGATGTTCCCGAGCTCCTTGAGAGCGTCAATTCTCAGATACGACGGCCTTTTGATCGGACTCATACGCGCACCTTCCTTCGAAAAGAATGTGTGGATCCCAGATGAACGCCACTTTGCCGCTTCCGAGAACGGTTGCGCCCGATATCCCCCGCGAGCCTCTGAAGAGCGGCGGTAAAGCCTTGATGACGATATCCTGCTGGCCGATGATGCTGTTGACGACGACGGCGAAACGCCGCGTCCCCGTATCGATGACGATGACCTTCGCGTAGCGATCGCTTCCCGATTCGAACGGAAGGCCGAAAATATCGTCCGGCATGAGAACCGGAACGACGCCGTCGTCCCCCGGAAGAACGAGATTCCCCCGGACGGTCTTGAGCGAACCCTGCTCGAACCGGCTCGTCTCCTTGACGTACTCGATCGGAAGCGCGTGAACGTCCGACCCGACCGAGAAAAGAAGCGCCCGTATGATCGAAAGGTTGATCGGAAGCAGAAGCGTGACGGTCGTTCCCTTGCCGGGCGCGCTCCGGATGTGTATCGAGCCGCCCAGCGAATCGACCGTCTTCTTGACGATATTCATGCCCATGCCGCGTCCCGAGAGCTTGTCGACCGATTCGGCCGTGCTGAACCCGGCCATCGTGATGATGCGGCACACGTCCTCCTCGGTGAGATCGACCGCCCTGCCCTTGGCGATGCCCGCGGCGACCGCCGCGCGCGCCACCTTGTCCAGATCGATGCCGCGCCCGTCGTCCG
>JAFNGP010000313.1 GCA_017885175.1 bacterium | reverse complement strand
GTGATGAGATATCACGATGGCAGCAGAACGGGTATCCCCGATCCGCCTAAAAACTGCTACACACTCTCTTTGCTTCTACAGGCATTAGAATCTACACGATTCGACCCGAATGTCAATGCTTCTTTTCCAGTATCCCGTAAGCCGTTTGTCGATCGTGCATTAACTGTGCCCGAAGAGCGTCCGCGCTTCCGAATCTCCGCTCATCCCTGATAAATCCCAGGCAGCGCACCCGGATGAGCTCTCCGTAGAGATCTCCCGCGAAATCGAACAGGTGAATCTCGATATGGCGCGCGCCGTCCGCGTGCATCGTCGGGGCGACGCCGATATTCATCATCCCGCCGCGGACGCCGCCCCGCTCCTCGACCTCGACCGCGTAGACGCCGCCGGGCGGCAGGAGCTTCGCGGCGTCGGCGATCTCGGCGTTCGCCGTCGGAAAATCCAGCCCGCGTCCGAGCCCCTCCCCCCGCACGACCGTCGCCTCGAAGAAGTAGGGTCTTCCGAGACAGCGCGCGGCGTGATCGAGACGCCGTTCCGCGATATCACGCCTGATCCTCGTGCTCGAAAGGACGCTCCCCTGAAGCACCATCGGCGGCACGATCGTGACCGCGAAACCGAGCCGGCGTCCCTCCTCGACGAGCCGCTCCTGCGAGCCCTCCCGGGCGCGCCCGAGGCGGAAATCGTACCCGACGACGAGATGCCTCATCCCGAGCTTCGCGACGAGCATATCCGAGAGGTAGTCGCGGTAGTCGATCGCCGCGGTTCCCGCGGAGAAATGCTCGACGATCGCGTAGTCGACGTCCATACGAGCGAGCAGGTAGAGCTTCTCATGAAGNNCGTGAGGAGCGGCGGCGCCATTTCGGGATGGGTGACCGAAAGGGGATGCCGGTCGAAGGTGAGGAGTATCGACGCGCTCAGCCCCTCGTCGCGCTTGGCGGCGGCGAGAGTCCCGATGACCTCCGTGTGCCCCCGGTGGACTCCGTCGAACACGCCGATCGTGACGGCGGTGCCGGAAAAGGCGCCGGGTTCGAGTTTGCGCGGATGTGCGATGATTTCCATGACGTTACGGAACGCGCCCCGCCGCGGCGCCCTACGATTCCCTGAACACACGCCTGAGATGGACGAGACCGGCGAGCCCCATCTCCGCGATCGCCCCGAGCGTGCCGTCGGGCCGCTGGAGCCTGAGAAGGGCGCCCTGCCCCGGCAGCGCGGCGTGCGACCCCGGAAGCAGCTTCGGGATCATCCCGCGCGAAAGCCCGCGCGATTGCTCCTCGGAAAGGGTCACCGCGGGGAAATGCCCCACCGCCTCGGCGAGGGTATACCCCGGCGAATCGGCCTCGATCAGCTTATCGAATTCGCCGTCGGGAACGGCCTCGTCGAGGGTGAAATGCCCGATGCGCATTCGCACGAGGGTTCCGAGATGCGCGGGAACGGCGAGCGCGTCCCCGATCTCCTCGGCGAGAACGCGAAGATAGAGCCCCCGCGCGCAATAGACTTCGATGCGCACGACCGGCGGCTTGAAGTCGAGTAGCGTGATCGAGTACGTGTCGACCTGGCGAGGATTGCGGTCGACTTTCTCGCCGCGGCGCGCGAGCATGTAGAGCGGCGTTCCTTTGTGCTTGAGCGCCGAATACATCGGCGGGGTCTGGAATCGTTTGCCCGTGAAACTCTTGAGCGCCGCCTCCACCGCTTCCCGATCCACGTTCGCCCACGAGCCTGTCTTGAGAATCCGCCCGCTCTCGTCCTGCGTGTCGGTGGCCGCGCCGAGTCTGATGTCGGCGATGTAACGCTTCGGAAGATCCATGAGATAATTCGAGAGCTTCGTCGCCTCGCCGGTGAGAATAAGGATGAGCCCGATCGCCTGCGGATCGAGNNTTGCCCGGCGATTTGGCGACCGGGATAACCCTGTTGTTGAGTTTTTCGCGAACGCTTGTTTCCGTCATACCGGTTTCTTCGAACGGTGTCCCGCCGCCAGCATCTCGCCGAGAGCGCTCACGATGAGCGTCACGGCGGTCGGGAGATCGTTGTGAATCGTGAGGCCCGCGGCGTTGCGATGCCCTCCGCCGCNNNGCGGCGAGCTCGACGTCGTCGATGGAGGCGGCGTAATCGACGAATCCTTCCGTATCGCTCATCGCCGCCCCCGCGGCCGCGAGCATCCCGCGGGAGATGCGCATGGCGGCGATGCGACCGTCGCCGTGCACCTCGAGATCGTCGAGGGCCCGCGCGAGCAGCTTCAACGTGCCGAGCTTCTTCACGTAGATGAAGTCGTGGGCGAGCTCGTGGGCCCGGGCTCCGAGCTCGACGAAGCGCGCCGCCGTGGCGAGCGCCTCCGCGTTCGTGTTCCGGAACCTGAATCCTCCGGTATCCATGAGGACGCCGAGGTAGAGGTAATCGGCCATTTCCGGCGTGATGCGCTCCGGGGCGGCCGCGGCGAGGAACCGGTACACGAGGATCGCCGCGGCGCTCGCGCGCTCGTCGACGACGTTGACGTCGCCGTATCGCTCGTTCGTCGGGTGGTGATCGATATTGACGACCGGCACGCCGCTTCCGTGCATCACGAGGTCCGCGGTCCGGGCCGTGGTCGGCGAATCGAGCGCGAATATCATGTCGGGCTTGTACGAGGGGAGATCCTCCGCCCGCATGAAGAGCTTCACGAGCGGGAGCTGGAGGTAGATCTCGGCCATGTCGCCCGGGGTAAAACAGGCGACATCCTTGCCCTTCCCCCGCAGGAACGCGGCGAGCGCGAGCATCGAGCCGATGCAGTCGCCGTCCGGATCGACGTGCCCGAAGAGGAGAAAACGCCGGCTCATCTCGACGAGCGCGGCGATTTCGGCGAACTCCTTCGCGAAACGTTCGTCACGCATCCTCTGATCCCTCTCCCGATCCCTCTTCGCCGCCGTTCTTCGCGCGCTCCTCGTCCTCGCGGTGAATCTTTTCGATGAGCTCGTCGATTTTCATCGCCCGGTCGAGCGAGACGTC
>JAFNGP010000312.1 GCA_017885175.1 bacterium | reverse complement strand
CGTGCGCGGGAAGGGTGCCTCCGCGGTTCATCCTCGAGGCGGCCCTTCGCGGGAGCCCGAAGGTGCTCGTATGCGGGTGCGCCGACGAGGATTGCCATTATGGATTCGGCCGCTCGGCCTCGAGGCGCGTCGTCGAGCAATGCCGATCGCTGCTGCGGCTGTTCGGATTCAGGAGCGAGATCGTGACGGAGATCTCGACGACCCCCGGCGAATTCGCTCTCGCGGTCAACAAATGGGCGTGGAAATCGAAATGAACGAAAAAGAGATCGTCGCAAAATACCATATCGAGGATTGCACGAGGTGCAAGAACGAATGCGCCTCGGCGTGTCCCGTGTACCGCCATTTCGGCACGAATCACCCGCAGCAGCTCGCGAAGAAGTTTCTTGCGGGGGGAGAAGGCGCGGCGCACGATCACACGCTTATCTGGACATGCGTGACGTGCGCGGCGTGCACGGAGGCGTGCCCGTTCAAGGTCGAATTCGCCGGTTTTATCCGCGAGCTGAGAGCGGGGCGCGCCGACTATCGTCCCGTCTTCGGCGGGATCATTCACGAGTATCAGAAAACGCAGGCGGGGCGGGCCCCCGGCCCGCAGATGGGCGCAAAGGGCGCCGCGCCGGCTTCGAAGGCGCGGCGCTCATGGCTCGACGCCTCTTCGCGCGTCGGGAAGGAAGGGGAAACCGCTCTGTTCGCCGGCTGTCTCGCGCTCTTCGACGCCGTCTCCGGTCCCTCGTGCGAGCGGCGTTTCGGGGACATGGCGCGGTCCGCCGTGAGGCTCCTCAACGCGCTCGGCGTTTCGCCGGTCATTCTCGACGACGAGCGCTGCTGCGGAAGAGATCTGTACGACCTCGGCGAGCGGGAGGCATTCATGGCTCTCGCTCGCCACAACGTCGAAGAGATCGTGAAATCGAAGGCGCGCACCATTCTCGCGATTTGTCCCGAATGCGCGTTCACGCTGAAGGATACCTACGCGAATGAGCTCGGGCCGCAGCCGTTCGAGGTGCGGCATATAACCGAATTCGTCGCGGGAAACCTGGAGGCGCGCGGTTTCAGGAGGGGAAACGAAAAGCTGGCGTTCCACGACCCGTGCTATCTCTGCCGCCGTCTCGGCGAAAGCGAAGCGCCGAGGAAGATACTCGAACGGCTATCCTCGGCGAAGCCCGTCGAGCTCGAGCGGCGGGGGAGAAGCGCTCCGTGTTGCGGCGCGGGTTCGTGGGTCGACCACGGGCCCCACACGCGCACGGCCGTGAGCGAGCGCCTCACGGAAGCTCACCGGTGCGGGGCCGATACGCTCGTCACGGCGTGCCCGAAATGCGCGCTCCTCTACCATGAAGTGAGCCCCGGCTGNNTCGTGGAAGCAATCGCCGGTGGCAGTGAAGGATCTCATCACCCTCGCGGCGTCGAGGCTCGAGGAATAGCGGGGTCGAAGAGCATGTCTCGCGCAAAAGGCCGGACGAAACAGGATCCATCGGGCGAGTTCCGCGTGCGGAGCCACCCGATTCTTCCCGTCCTGCAACGTCCGGAGATCGCCTTCACGTTCAACGACAGAGAGATGAAGGCGTATGAAGGCGAGGTCGTCACGACGGCGCTATTCGCGAACGGTGTGCAGGTGTTCGGCCGCCATCCGCGCGACGGGAGCCCCCAGGGCATCTTCTGCGCGAACGGCCAGTGCAGCCAGTGCACCGTGCTCGTCGACGGGCTTCCCGTCAAGGGATGCATGGTCCCGGTCAGGGCCGGGATGAGGGTCGGGAGCTGCGAAGGCCTGCCCGCGCTTCCGGCGGACGACCATCTGCCGAAGTTCCGGGAGATTCCGACGATCGAGACCGACGTCCTCGTCATCGGGGGCGGTCCGGCCGGCATAAACGCCGCGATCGAGCTCGGTCTCCTCGGCGTGAAGACTCTCGTCGTCGACGACAAGAACGAGTTCGGCGGAAAGCTGACGCTGCAGACTCACACCTTCTTCGGCTCCCGCGACGATTGCTACGCCGGCACGCGCGGCATCGAGATCGCCCGCATACTCACGCATCAGCTCGAGAGATTCCCCTCCGTTTCGGTCATGCTCGGGACGACCGCCGTGGGGGCGTTTTACGACAGGCAGGTCGGCCTTCAGCAGGGGGGGAACTACTTTCAGGTGAAACCCCGCGCGGTGCTCGTCGCATGCGGCGCCCGCGAGAAGAACCTCGCCTTCCCCGGCTGCGATCTGCCGGGGGTCTACGGCGCCGGCGCGTTCCAGACGCTCTTGAACCGCGACCTCGTCAAGCCCACCGAGAGGCTGTTCATCGTCGGCGGGGGGAACGTCGGCCTCATAACGGGTTACCATGCGATCCAGGCCGGCATCAAGGTCGTCGGCCTCGTCGAAGCCCTGCCACATTGCGGCGGCTACAAGGTTCACCTCGACAAGCTCCGCCGTCTCGGGGTGCCGGTGCTGACCTCGCACACGGTTCTCAAGGCGGAGGGCGCGGAAAAGCTCGAACGAATCACGATCGCCGGCATCGATAGGAATTTCAAGCCCGTCGCGGGCACCGAGCGATCGTATCGGGTGGACACGCTTCTCATCGCCGTCGGACTCTCGCCCGTGAACGAGCTTTACGAGAAGCTGGCGGAATACGGCATCGAATGCTACAAGGCGGGGGACGCCGAGGAGATCGCCGAAGCCTCCGCCGCGATATTCAGCGGAAAGATCACGGG
>JAFNGP010000311.1 GCA_017885175.1 bacterium | reverse complement strand
GAGCCGAACCGTACAGGGGGGAAAACATTGGTTGATCCTGAAAAATACTCCGAAATAGACCGCCTCGCGAAGGAGAATACGCGGCTCAGATCGGCGGTGGACGAGCTCTCCATCCTCAACGACATCGCGACCGCCGTGAGCTCGGCCTCCTCGCTCGAGCGGACNNATCGAGCTCATCGTCCATAAATGCATCAAGCATCTCAAGGTCGAGCAGGCGACGATCACCCTGCTCGACGCGAAGCGGTTGGAGACGCCGTTTCGCACGATCGTCCGCGGCGCCGATACATCGAGCGAGATACTCCCCTATCGTCTCGACGCCGAGCTCACCGGCTGGATGCTCAAGCACCAGAAGCCGCTCATCGCCAACGACCTCGAGAGCGACGATCGTTTTCAGACGACGGACCGGGAATCCTGCATCGTCCGCTCGGTCCTCAGCGTCCCTCTCGTGCTCAAGGGAAGGATGATCGGCCTGCTCAATCTTTTCAACAAGCGCGCCGGGGACGACTTCACCGAAGCCGACGCGCGGCTCCTCGGAATCATCGCGACGCAGTCCGCGCAGGTGATCGAGCACGCGCGCCTCTTCGCGGAGGAGCAGGCGCTCAAGCTCATGCAGGAGGAGATGAAGCTCGCCTACAAGATCCAGATGGATCTTCTGCCGAAGGAAGCGCCCCGGCTCGCGGGATACGACATAGCCGGCGTGAGCATCCCGGCCAAGGCGGTCGGCGGGGATTACTTCGATTTTATCCACCTGAACGACCATGCGCTCGCGCTCTGCCTCGGGGACGTCTCGGGCAAGGGTATGCCCGCCGCGCTCCTTATGGCGAATCTCCAGGCGACGCTCCGCGGCCAGGTCATGGTCGACCCGTCGCCGGCCACATGTCTCAATCATTCGAACGCGCTCCTCTTCAGGAGCACCGACGCGGACAAGTTCGCCACGCTCATCTACGGGGTCCTCGACCGTGACACGCACCGGCTCGCCTACGCGAACGCGGGGCACAACTATCCCCTCCTCCTCAAACCGGGCAACGAGCCCGTGCGCCTCGATCTCGGCGGCCTCGTTCTCGGATGTCTGGAGGAATTTTCGTACGCCGAAGGGTTCGTCGAATTCGCCGCGGGAGACACGCTCCTCATCTATTCGGACGGCATCACCGAATCGTTCGACGCGAACGACGAGGAGTTCGGCGAGACCCGGCTCGCCGCGCTCTTCCGGACGGGCGGCGCGGATACGGCCGCGCGGCTCATCGACCGGATCGTTGCCGCCGTGCGGGAGCACGCGGGTGAATTGGCGCAGATGGACGACATGACGCTTCTCGTCATCAGGAGACTCGCGCCGTAAAGCGCGCGGAGGCTTTCACGCCAGAGGTCGCTCATGTTCTCGAAATGGAAAACGAAACTCTACGAGATCCTCGAAACGCCCGGGGGCGGAAGGCTGGGAAGAATCGCCGACGCGTTCCTCGTCGCTCTCATCGTGGGCAACGTCGTCATGGTGACCCTGCACACCGTGCACGCTCTGGCCGTCGGATACGCCGCGCTATTCTGGTATTTCGAGCTCGTCTCCGTCATCATCTTCTCGATCGAATACGTGCTTCGCATGTGGATATGCACGGAAAACGCGCCCTACCGGCGCCCCGTCTTTGGGCGGATAAAGTACTTCTTCTCCCCTCTCGCGATCATCGATCTCGTCGCGATCGTGCCCTTTATCATTCCGATGCTCATACCGGTCGATCTGATGTTCATGAGATTGCTCCGCCTCATGAGGCTGCTGCGCCTCCTCAAGCTCGGCAGGTACTCGGAATCGATCAAAACGATGGCCGCCCTTCTGAAATCGAAGAGGGAAGAGATCGCGGTCTCCCTCACCATGTCGATCATCCTCCTCATCATCGCCTCGGGGCTCATGTATACAATCGAGAACGCCGCCCAGCCCGAGGCGTTCAGCAGCATCCCCGCCGCGATGTGGTGGGGCGCCATGACCATGACCACCGTCGGATACGGCGACGTCTACCCCATCACTCCGGCGGGAAAAGTGCTCGCCGGCGTTATCGCGCTTCTCGGCATCAGCCTCTTCATTCTCCCCGCCGGCATCATCGCGGCCGGCTATGCCGCGGAGATTCAGAGGAAGAAAGACGAGCGCATCATCTGTTCGAAATGCGGAAATGTGATTTCATAGATCCGTCGCCGGAATTCATCCGGTGCGCGCGTGTTCGAGAGGAGGCACCCGTTGAGCAAGGTCGGATATCTTTCGGGCGGAATACTGCTTGTCGCGGCTATCGTGCTCGTCTATTTCTTCCTCGGTGACAGGCCTCTTGTCCCGGTCCGCGCCCCGGGAGGGATCGACGATTCGCTGCGGAGTTCGGCCCGGGCTATCCCCGCGGAGAGCCTCGCGTCCCAGGGGGCGGAATCGGTCGAGACGACGGCGTGCATGCTGACGTCGGAAGAGCTGGCCGCCCTTTTCGAAAGAGCATCCCGGCAAAACCAGGCGCAGCTCCTCGCCCGCGCTTCGATCCAGGAAANNAGCCGCCGTATTCGACAAGACGACGCTCGTCGAACGGACGGCGCTATTTAGGCTTCTCAAGGCCGAGGAGCGAGTCGCTCTTCTCGATCGCATGCCTGCCGCGGGGCGTTCGGCGGTTCTCCAGGGGCTCGGGATAGCGTCCGACGCGT
>JAFNGP010000310.1 GCA_017885175.1 bacterium | reverse complement strand
AGGAGAGCCTGCCGCGCACGCTCGACGAGGTGCGCTCGGCCGCGCCGGACGTGGACGTGCTGGTGGTCGACGACGGCTCCCGCGACGCCACCGCGCGCGTGGCGCGCGAGCGCGGCGTGCCCGTCGTGCGCCACCCCGGCAACCTGGGCGTGTGCGGGGCGCTCCAGACCGGCTTCCGCTGGGCCGTGGAGCACGGCTACGACGTGGGCGTGCAGCTCGACGCGGACGGCCAGCACGATCCCGAGGAGATACCGCGTTTCGCGGAGGAATTCATGAAGGGAGAGTCCGATATCATCGTCGGGGACCGCATGGCGGCCGCCGGCTCGATGCCCGCGGTCCGCGTTTTCACGAATCGCCTCACCTCGGCGATCGTGAGCCTCCGGGCGGGCCAGCGGGTCCCGGACAGCCAGAACGGCTACCGGCTCGTTCGTGCCTCGCTTTTCGCGCGGCTCGAACTCGTCACGTCCCGGTACGAGATCGACAGCGAGATCATCATCAAGGCCTGCCGCGCGGGAGGCAGGGCGTCGTCGATTCCGGTGCGCACGATTTACGGGAGCGAAAAGAGCGCGATCCATCCCCTGCGCGACACGTTCCGGTTCATTGCTCTGGTCACGAGAAGCCTTTTCTGGTAGCATCCCCTTTTTCGGGAATACGCATCATTCGCGGGGAGCGGTCCATGGACGCCGAAAAGACGATCCTTATAACGAACGACGACGGAATCGGCGCCGAGGGGCTCGGCGCGCTCGTGCGCGCCCTGGATGGGATCGGTCGTATCGTAATCGTGGCTCCGGAGCAGGAGCAGAGCGCGTCGAGTCATGCCATAACTCTCGACAAGCCCCTCAGAATCAAGGAGCATTCTCCGCTGAAATTCAGCGTCTCGGGGACTCCCACCGACTGCGTCATTCTCGCCGTCCACGGAATACTCACGCACAAACCCGATCTCGTCGTTTCCGGGATCAATCACGGACCCAACATGGGGGAGGACGTCACCTACTCCGGCACGGTCGCCGCCGCGATCGAAGGGTGCATACTCGGCATCAACTCCATGGCGGTATCGCTGGCCACGTGGGAGGGGGCTTCGTTCGACGGCGCCGCAAGCGCAGCCCGCCAGCTCGCGCGCTCTCTTGCCGCAATGAAAGGCGGCAAAGCCCGGCTCTGGAACGTGAACGTTCCCGCGATTCCCGCCTCGGCCATAAAAGGGATCAAGGTGACGAGGCTCGGCTCGCGCATATACAACGATATCATCGTCAGAAAAAAGGACCCTCGGGGAAAAGATTATTTCTGGATCGGCGGAGCGGAGCCCGGATGGAATACCGGCGAAAACACCGATTTCGCGGCCGTGAGCGCGGGATACGTTTCGATCACGCCGCTCAGGCTCGATTTCACCGACCATGAAGGCATCGTCGAGCTGGAGGAACAGGGGCTCGCATGGAATCCGGAAATCACTACGCGATAGCGCGCCGCCGCATGGTGACCGAGCAGCTCCGCGCGCGGGGAATCTCCGACGAACGCGTTCTCAAGGCGTTCCTGGCCGTGCCGCGCCACCGTTTCGTCGATGCCGCCGTCGGCGGCAGGGCATATGACGATTGCTCGTTTCCGATCGGGTACGATCAGACTATTTCCCAGCCCTATACGATCGCGTTCATGGTCGCGTCGCTCGATGTGAATCCGTTGAACCGCGTGCTCGAGATCGGAACGGGGTCGGGCTATCAGACCGCGATACTCTCGCTTCTCGCCCGGGACGTGTTTTCGATCGAGCGGCTCGCCCCGCTCCTCAAGAAGGCGGAAGGCGTGTTGGGCGGAATCCGGACGGGAAGCATCCGCGTGAAAGTGGCCGACGGCGCCCTCGGCTGGGCAAGCTACGCGCCGTTCGACCGCATCATCGTATCGGCGGCGATGCCCGAGCGTCCGCTGAAGCTCCTCGAACAGCTCGCCGACGGCGGACGTCTCATCGCGCCCATCAGCGAGAGCGCCGAATGCATCATTCTCTTCGCGAGGCAGGGCGAGATCGTCACGGAACGGCGCCTCGCCCGGTGTTCCTTCGTTCCCCTGTTGAAAGGAGAAGGGTAAGTGGATTTCCTTCTGTTGACAACCGCGCTTTCTCACCGGCTCTGGACCGTTCTTATCGCCATGCTTCCCCTCGCGGAGCTGAGGGGTTCCATACCGTACGCGATATTCAAACTGAATATGCCGTGGCAGGAGGCCTTTGTCCTGTCGATTATCGGAAATTTCATTCCCGTGATCCCTTTTCTCTTCTTCCTCGAACGCTTCAGCGAGCGGCTCATGAAATATCCGCGCCTGAATCGATTCATGACCTGGACCTTCAACAGAACGCGCAGCAAGAGCTCCGCGATCGAGAAGTTCGAGGCGATCGGTCTCTCTTTATTCGTCGGCGTGCCGCTTCCGCTCACGGGGGCATGGTCGGGGTGCGTCGCCGCGTATCTCTTCCGCATTCCGATGCGGCATTCCATTCCGGCGATTTTCGGGGGCATCGTCATCGCCGGCGTCCTGGTGACGCTCGTGTGTCTCGGTGTCATAAAGGGCGCCGACATATTTCTGGGGCATTGGGGTCGCGGCTGAGGGGACGGGCGCCGGGCGGGGCGGCCAATAAATTCCTTTGAGATATTCCGCGCCGGATGTTATGCTTACGGATAGGTCGGGGCGTAGCGCAGCCCGGTTAGCGCGCCTGNNCAGGAGGTCGGTGGTTCAACTCCACTCGCCCCGACCATTTCATTCGATTGCAGTATTCGGAACATGAATCAGCCCGGCCATCATCTACCCGATCGTGCGATTTCCACCGGCATCTCCCCGCGAGCTTCCTCGCGGCCGTCGTCTTCCGCATTCGCCCTGATTCTCGTCGCCGCGGGAATGTTTGCTCTTCACGGCATGAGCGGCTGCGCCCCCGCTCCGAAATACCGCTCCCATCCGGAAACGGACGGGCCGGCGGCTCGGCAAACCGCCTCGCGCGACGGCCAAATACCCGACCTCGGAATCGATCTAACTCCGCCGGTGAAGGGCTTCAGCCCGGCGCGCATCACGAGCCCTTTCGGGACCGGGTCGTCGAAGAGCCGCCGGCACGACGGCGTGGACATCAAGGCCGGACCGGGAGAGGAGGTTCTGGCGGCCGCATCCGGCAGAGTCGCGTTTTCCGGACACAAGCGGGGATACGGCACCGTGGTGATCCTCGATCACGGAAACGGAGTCGGCACCCTGTACGCCCATCTTTTCTACGCGTGCGTGCGAGAGGGAGAATCGATCGGGGCGGGAGATGCCGTCGGCCGCGCCGGCAGGCGCGGCAGGGCGACGGGAACGCACCTGCATTTCGAGATTCGGCTCAACGGCTCTCCGATCGATCCCGCGCCTTACCTTTGGCTTGATTCCGGCGGGGAGGAGGGGTCATAATGGGGACCATGGATACCAGGCGAGAGGATGACGCCCTGCAACGACGCTACCTCGAGGAGATCAACCGGTATCCCTTGCTCTCGGCCGAGGAGGAAATCGACCTCGCCCGCAAGGCGAGAGGCGGGGACGCCGAAGCGCGCAGGATGCTCATCGTCGCGAATCTCCGGCTCGTCATAACGATTGCCCGGACCTTTTCATCCTACCGCGTTCCTTTCCTCGACCTCGTCGAAGAGGGCAATCTGGGTCTCATCAAGGCCGTGGGCAGGTTCGATCCTGACCGCGGCTTCCGATTCAGCACCTATGCATCGTGGTGGATACGGCAGGCGATCGTACGGGCGATTTCAAACTCTTCGCGGACTATCCGCATTCCCATCCACATATTTCAGCTCATGACGCGGTATGTCGCTCTTGGGCAGGAACCCGGCATCGAGAAGCTGTCGACGGAAGAGAAGGCGAAACGTCTCAAGATCTCGATGAAACGATACCGCATGCTCGAGGGGCTCGTCGAGAATATCAGAGCGCTCGATCTCGCGAGCAGCATCGACGCGTACGAACAGCTCACGCGTTCCATCGAGCCGGAAACCGGCACCGATCCGGAGAAGATCATCCTTCAGCAGATGGAGAACGAGAGCTTCGCGGAGATCATGGAACGGCTTTCAGGCAGGGAACGGTTGATACTTCGGATCAGATACGGTTTCGACGACGGAGAGCCTCACACGCTCGCGGAGACCGGAGACGCG
The DNA here is from genome assembly GCA_017885175.1 of bacterium. Taxonomy (GTDB): domain Bacteria; phylum Krumholzibacteriota; class Krumholzibacteriia; order Krumholzibacteriales; family Krumholzibacteriaceae; genus SSS58A. The sequence goes on along the minus strand of JAFNGP010000310.1, from coordinate 426 downwards.
GTCAAGGTTTCCCGCGAGCGCGTGCGTCAGCTCGAGATGAGGGCGCTCCGCAAACTCCGCATTCTGCTCGTCGGGTCCAGGGAATCGCACGAGGATCACAAGGAGAGGCAATGAATGAATCCATAAGACACTTCATCCGGGAAATCCCCGATTTTCCGAAGCCCGGCATCCTCTTCAGGGACATAACCCCCGCGCTGCTCGATCCGAAAGCCTTTGCGAAGATCTGCGACGAGCTCCATGCGCACTGCAGAAGCATGCCCATAGACAAGGTGGCGGCCGTCGAATCGCGCGGATTCATTTTCGCGTCCGTCCTCGCGTACCGGATGGGAATCGGATTCATCCCGTTGAGAAAGCCGGGCAAGCTCCCCTGGAAAACGATCCAGGAAAAGTACTCGCTCGAATACGGCGAAGCGGCGATCGAGATGC
>JAFNGP010000309.1:1521-6378 GCA_017885175.1 bacterium | reverse complement strand
GGCGGCGACGGCATGGTGTTGTACGCCAACAAAGCCGCCAGGTGGCGTGTGCAGAGTTTGGGCAGTGCGGTGGGCGGCCCTGCCCCGGCGCTGTGGCGTGATTGGATCGCACTGGCTTTAGCCGGTCAAGTCTCCCAATCCATTGAAGTAGAACATGCCGGGCGTACCTATGATTTCGATGTGGTGCCGATCACGGAAGGCGGCTATGCCAATATTTACGCCCGCGATATCACTGAGCACAAGAGGGCGGAGAAGGCACTGTGCGAGAGCGAGGCGCGGTTCCGCACCATGCTGAACAGTCTCGTCGACGGGGTCATCTGCACCGACGCCCAGGGTCGTGTGGAGATGCTGAACCCTCTGGCGGAAACCCTCACCGGCTGGAAGAACGAGGACGCCAGAGGCTTGCCTCTGGATGAGGTCTTTCGCATCGTCAACGGGCAGACGCGGAAGGCGGCGGAAAGCCCGGTCGCCAAGGTGCTGCGCGAGGGAATGGTGGTGGGCCTGGCCAATCACTCCACGCTCGTCGCTCGGGACGGCACCGAACGCCCCATCGCCGACAGCGGCGCGCCTATTCGCGACGAGCAGGGCGACATTACCGGCGTGGTGCTCGTTTTCCGCGACCAGAGCCGGGAGCGCGCGGCGCAGAAGGCGCTCGCGAAAAGCGCCCGGCGGTATCGCGAACTGGTCCATAACGCCAACAGCGCGATCATCCGCTGGAATTGCAGCGGCGAGATCGCATTTTTCAACGAGTACGCCCAGAAGTTCTTCGGCTATGGAGCCGGTGAAGCGATCGGCAAGCACGTCGGCATCCTCTTGCCGGCAAAGCAGTTCGACGGGGCCGATCTGAGCACGCTCATTCAGGATATCGCGAGCCATCCCGAACGCTACGTCAGCAGCATCAACGAGAACATCTGCCGGGACGGCCGTCGAGTCTGGATGGCGTGGACCCACAGAGCGATTCTCGATAAGAATGGACAGGTCGCGGAAATCCTCGCCGTGGGATCGGATATCACCGATCGCAAGCGAGCGGAGGAAGAGAGAGACAAGCTGCGGGCCCAGTTCGCGCAGAATCAGAAGATGGAGGCCGTCGGACGACTCGCGGGCGGCGTCGCGCATGATTTCAACAACATGTTGGGCGTGATCGTCGGCCACGCCGAGATGGCGCTCGTCGACGCCGTTCCCGGCAGCCGCCTCCATGAATCGCTCCTGGAAATCAGGAAGGCCGCCCGGCAATCCGCCGACCTTACCCAACAGCTGCTGGGATTCGCCCGTCGGCAGATCGTGGCGCCCAAGGTGCTGAATCTCAACGACGCCATTGAGGACCTGCTCGGCATGCTGCGCCGGTTGATCGGGGAGGACGTTCATCTCGCCTGGATGCCGGGACCGAGCCTGTGGCCTGTCCATATCGACCCGATGCAGGTCAACCAGGTGCTGACGAATATTTGTGCCAACGCCCGGGACGCGATCGCCGGGGTGGGCAAGGTCCTGATAGAGACGCAGAACATTACGCTCGACGCGACCTATAGCGCGGAACATGACGGTGTCATCCCCGGCGAGTATGTCATGCTGGCTTTGAGCAACGACGGCTGCGGCATGGATACGGATGTCCTCGAGCACATCTTCGAGCCCTTCTTTACGACCAAGACCGTCGGCAAAGGCGCCGGCCTGGGGCTCGCCACCGTATACGGCATCATCAAACAATGCGACGGCTCCATCGAGGTGTACAGCAAACCCGGCGAGGGAACGACCTTCAAGATCTATCTGCCTCGGTGCGGCGGGGAGGTCGCGGAGACCCCGGGCGCCGGCGCCGCGGCAGCGCCGAAAGGCCTAGGGGAAACGGTGCTGCTGGTGGAGGACGAAGCGGCGATTCTGAATATGAGCAAAACCATGCTCGAAGAGCTGGGCTACACGGTGCTTGCCTCCAGGAGGCCATCCGATGCGCTGCGTCTGGCCCGGGAGCACGACGGAAAGATCCATCTGCTGATGACCGACGTGGTGATGCCGGGCATGAACGGGCGCGAGCTGGCCGAACGGCTCCGGGAGATCCGACCCGAGATGAAATGCCTGTACATGTCGGGCTATACGGCCAGCATCATCGCCCATCGCGGCGTGCTGGCCGAAGGCGTGGAGTTCATCCAGAAACCGTTCTCGATGAAAGACCTGGCGGTCAGAGTCAGGAAGCTGCTGGTCGCCGGGGAATGAACGGGCGCCATCCCGCTATTTCTGCGGAGAGGGTTCGACGTATTTCCAGTAATCGCCGAAGGCGATGTCGCCGCGGATTCTCTTCTTGAAAAAGAGGAGCGAGCCGCTCGCCTCGAACTCCATTCTCTCGAGAATCCACGAGCCGTTCCCGCCGCTTCCGTAGTGAAGCGTCGTGAGCATGGTCTTCGCTCCCTTGGGGAGCGGATCGCTGGTGAACTCGACCTTCACCGGATTCCCGGTGCCTTCCTCGATCCAGACCGTGCCCTTGACCGTGGCCGGCTTTCCCTTCGAGGGCTTTTCCGTTCGCGCGGGATAGGCGTATCCGAAGCGGACGCAGCTTCGAGCGCCGATCGTTTCCCGCGCGTCCGTCTCCGTTATGCGAAGGTCGTTTTGAACCTCGGGGCTGAAGGGGCTGTCCCCCATCGAGAAGGAGTGGGAGCTCTCCTTCGAATCTTTGTCCGAATCGCTCTTTGAGGTCTTCTTGGCGGCTTCCTTCTTCGAGCGTTCCTCCGCCTTCTTTCTTTCCGCGGCGGTGACGTCCTTTCCGTTCTTCGACGCCTTGACGATATCGCTCTTTATCTCTCCCGCGCCGTCGAGCGCGAGGGAGACCTCGGCGTCCGATTCCGACTTCACGCGGCCGTCGTCCTCGAGCTCCTGGATCTTCTGGAGCACCTTCCCCGGCACGAGATCCTTGTTCGCCTCGAATATCTTCACGGCCTGCGCCCAGAGGGCCGGTCGGGCCTTCGCGGCGGCGCCGGCGCTGTCGGGCGCGGCCGCCCCGGCCGGCGCCGGAAACAAGAGCGCGCACAGGAAGACGGCGATGCAGGAAAATCCAGCGAGTCCGTTGTTTTTCAAAGGGAGCCTCCGGCTACTTTTTAATGACGAGCGGTTCGCCGCAGCACGTGATATCGCAGCAGATATCTTCCTCGCCGCAGCAGGCGCACGTCTCCGCGTTTTCCGCGGCGTCCTTGCATTCCTTGACGACCTTGAGCTCGAGTCCGCATTCTCCGCAGGCGTAGACCTCGCCTTTTTTCATCTCGTTGCAGCTGGGCATTGGAATACCTCCCTTGCTCATGATTCCGCGTGCCGATTCCCTTCGGACGTTTTCGAATTCTAGCATATCACGAGGGCTGATGCACCGGTTTTCATTTTTCTCTTGACTTTCGGTTTTCTTTCGGGTAAGCTCCGGGCATGGTCTATATGACGAAGCGCCAGAGAGAGATTCTCGAATTCATACGGTCCTTCCAGGCGGCGAAGGGGTATGCGCCCTCCCTCGTGGAGATCGCGGCGCACTTCAAGCTCTCCGCGGTGAGCACGGTGCACGAGCATCTCGCGAACATGAGCCGGAAGGGGCTCCTGCGCCGCGGTTGGAACAGGGCGCGCTCGATCGAGCCGCTCGCGGGGCGCACGGCGCGCGAGGTGCCGCTCNNTCGGGGCGGTCGCGGCGGGCTCGCCGATAGAGGCGATCGAGGTGCCGGAGAGCGTCGCTCTGCCGGCGGACCTCGTCGGGCGGGGGGAGACCTTCGCGCTCAGGGTGAAGGGGGAGTCGATGACGGGGGACGGGATCCTCGACGGAGACCTCATCATCGTCGAGAAGCGGCGGCGCGTCGAGAACGGCGCCCTGGCCGTCGTGCTCCTTCGAGGCGGCGAGGCGACGATGAAACGCTTCTACCACGAAGGGGCCGTCGTGCGGCTCAGGCCATCGAACCCGGCGATGAAGGACATCGTCGTGCCGGCGGCCGAGGTCGAGGTGCGCGGGGTCGTCGTCGGCCTCATGCGGAGATACAAGCGTGCGTAGGTTGGCGCGGAACATTCCCGCTCCGAACCCAGTCGCAGAGCCTCCAATGGGTTCGGAGCGGAAATGCCCGGCGCCGATACGGACCCGCGTAGGGGATCGTATGGCTCTCACGTATCGAAAGGTCGATCTTCTGCTCTCGTCCGACGCGGGGGGCGAGGTGCGGGAGGGGGACTGCCTCCTTCTCGAGACGGGGCGCAGTCCCGCCGCCGGCGAGCTCGCGCTCGTGAGGCGGGGGCGCGCCGAGGCGCTCCGCCGGTGGGACGGCGAATGCGGGGTTGAGGTGCTGGGGGTGGTCATCGGGGTAAAACGAAAGCTGTGAAGTGCGTCCGCCGCGCGCGGCGCGATGGGGGGCCGCTGTGGAGCGGGAGATTCTTCACGTCAACACGGACGATTTCTANNGGTGTGACGCGGGGCATGACCGCCTCCGCCGCGAGGCGGCTGTCGTCGCGAGCCGTGTTTCTCCCGCCCGACTGGGGGCTTTTCCGGCGCGCGTCGTCCGCCATCTTCGGGGTGCTGCGGCGGTACAGCCCGGTCGTCGAGTCGGCCTCCCTCGACGAGGGGTACGTCGATTACACCGGCTGCGGCCGTCTCTTCGGGCCGGCGCTCGACGCGGGACGGCGGATCAAGGACGAGATCGCGCGCGAGACGGGGCTCGCCGTGTCGCTCGGGGTCGCCTCGAACAAGCTCGTCAGCCACGTCGCCTCGCGTTCGGCGAAGTGCGCGAACCTCGTCGACGTGTACGCGGGCTACGAGCGGTCGTTCGTCGCGCCCGTGCCGGTCGCGCGATTTCCGCTCGTCGGCGAGAAGCGCTCACCGGCGCTCTGCGAGCTCGGCGTCGCGCGCGTCGGGGACGTGCT
>JAFNGP010000309.1:0-1505 GCA_017885175.1 bacterium | reverse complement strand
CTCGAGCCGGACCGGGTCGAGTACCGTTTTCTCGAAGGCGTGCTCTACCGTCTCGCCGAGCGGCTCGGCGAGAAGCTCCGCGCCGAGCGATCGCTCGCGGGCGCCGTCGGTCTCGAGGTGCGGTATGCGGACGGCCTGGCGGCGAAGGGAACGGGAAGGCCCGGAACGCAGGCGGCGGCGTCCGAGGCGACCGCCTCGTCCGTCTCGGACGATCTCTCCATCTACGAGGCCGCGCGGGAGATCTTCGCGCGCGCCTACGCGAGGCGCGTGCTGGTGCGGAGCCTCGTCCTTTCGGCGGGGCGGATCGTGCCCGCGCCGCTCCAGATCGAGCTCTTCGCGGGGGATCGCGAGGCCGCCGTCGAGCGGAGGGGGAAGCTCTACGCCGCGCTCGACCGCCTGCGCGCCGCGTATCCGGGGCGCGCCGCGCCGGCCTTCGGAAGGGCGCTCGCGTGAGATTCGTTCATCTCCGCGCACATTCGAACTTCTCCATGCTCGCGGGTACGCGGCCGGTTGAGGATCTCGCGCGCGCGTCCGCCGCCGCGGAGATGCCGGCTCTCGCCCTCGCCGACACGGACGGCATGTACGCCGTCGTGCCGTTCGAGCGCGCGTGCGAAGCGGCGGGCATCCGGCCGATCCACGGGGTGGAGCTCACGGGGGACATCGGGCGCGTCACGCTCCTCGCCCGGACGCGCGAGGGCTACGGCGAGCTCTGCCGTATCGTCACGAGGCGGCGGCTCGACGCGGACTTCTCGCTCGGCGCGGCGCTGGATCGCCTTTCGGAGAATGTCTATGTCCTCGCCGACGACGAGCGCGCGCTCGCGCGGCTCCGCGGCCGCGCAAACGCATTTGTCGCGCTCCCGACGGCGACCGGGCGCGAGTGGACGGAGAAACGCTGGCGGCTGCGCCGCGAGGCGGCGCGCCNNTGGTCTCAGAACCGTCGCCGCGGGAGACATCTATTTTCTCGAGCCTCGCGAGCACTACGTGCACCGCGTCCTCACGGCGATCCGGACGCGCACGACGGTCGGCACGCTTCCTCCAGGCGCCGCGGCCCCGCCCGAATCATTCTTCCATTCGCCCGCGGACGTCGAGCGCGCCTTTCACGACGATCCCGCCTCGATCGAGGCGGCCATCGAGATCGCGGAGGATTGCCGATTCGATCTCGATCTCCATTCGCTCAAGCTTCCGCGCTTCGCGCTCGCGGCGGGCGAGGAACCGTTCGCGGAGCTTCGGCGACTCGCGCTGCGGGGGCTGAAGGAACGAATGGGGGAGAGCGAGTGCGTCGCGGCGGAGGGCACTCTCAATCGCGAGCTCGAGGTCGTCCGCGCGAAGGGACTCGCCGATTATTTTCTCATCTGCTGGGACATCGTTCGCTTCGCGCGGAGTCGCGGGATGCACTCGGTGGGGCGCGGCTCCGCCGGGAACAGCCTCATCTCGTACGCCTTGAAGATCACGCACGTGAATCCGCTCAGGCACAACCTCTTCTTCGAGCGCTTCCTCAACCCCGA
>JAFNGP010000308.1 GCA_017885175.1 bacterium | reverse complement strand
CACCGAGGACATGCTCCCCATCGCCGAAAAGATGGACAGGGTCGGCTTCCATACGATGGAGGTATGGGGCGGAGCGACCTTCGACGTCGCGACGCGGTACCTCAACGAGGATCCCTGGGAGCGGCTGGTCGAGCTCAAGAAGCGGATCAAGAAAACCCCGCTCCAGATGCTGCTCCGCGGGCAGAACCTCGTCGGATACCGGAACTACGCCGATGACGTCGTCGAGGCGTTCGTCGAGCGGTCGGCCGAAGCCGGGATCGACGTCTTCCGCGTTTTCGACGCGCTCAACGACGAGCGCAACTTCGAGGCGTCCTTCAAGGCGATAAAAAAGTGCAAGAAGCATATCCAGGGTACGATATCGTTCTCTCTCACCGGCCCCAAGATCGGGGGCAAGGTATACAACCTCAGGTATTACCTCGAAAAGGCCAAGAATCTCAGGGAGATGGGCGCGGACTCGATCTGCATCAAGGACATGGCCGGGATTCTCAATCCGTATGACGCCTACGATCTCATCGGCGCCCTGAAGCGTTCGGTCAGGCTCCCGATCCAGCTCCACTGCCATTACACGAGCGGAATGGCCTCGATGACGTATCTCAAGGCGATCGAGGCCGGCGTCGACGTCATCGACTGCGCGATAGCGCCTTTCGGGCTCAGATCGTCGGAGCCGGCGATCGAGCCGATCGTGGCGGCGCTCAGGGGAAAGGTGAGAAGCCCGGGTCTCGATCTGGAGAAGCTCTATGAGATCGGTCAGTATCTCGAGACCATTGCGCCGAAGTACCGGCAGTTTCTCAACTCGACCCAGATGTCCATCATCGATACGGCCGTTCTCGAGCATCAGATCCCGGGCGGGATGCTCACGAACCTCGTGAGCCAGCTCAAGGAAGCGGACGCCCTCGACAGGATCAACGAAGTTTACGACGAGCTTCCGAGAACCCGGAAGGAGCTCGGCTTTCCGCCGCTCGTGACGCCGACGAGTCAGATCGTCGGCACGCAGGCGGTTCAGAACGTTCTTTTCGGCCGCTACAAGATGATCTCGAGCCAGGTGAAGGATTATGTCTACGGCCTTTACGGAAGGTCGCCGGCGCCCATCGACCCGAGGATCCAGAAGATCGTGCTCCACGGCTATCCGAAGGGAGAGAAGCCGATAACCTGCAGGGCCGCCGATACGCTCGAGCCGGAAATGGAGAAGGCGCGCGAGGCGACGAAGGACATCGCGCGGGACGAGGGAGACGTTCTCATTTATGCGCTCTATCCGACGACGGGACTCCGTTTCCTCAAATGGAAGTACGGCAAGGAGCAGCCGCCGGCCGAAACGAAGGCGAAGACGCTCGAGGACGTCAAGCGCGAGGACGAGCTCATAGAGAAGGCCCTCAAGGGACAGCTCGTCGACAAGGCCCCCGCGGGAGCGCCCGGCGGCGGCGCGACGCTCCGGAGCTTCAGCATCTCGGTAGGCGGCGAGAAGTATTCGGTCGACGTCGAGGAAATGGGCGGAAAGCCGCGGGTCATCGCGGTCGGCGATACGCAGCCTCTTTTCATCAAGAAGGAATCGTCCCCTTCCAAGGAGAAGGAGTCCGAGAAGAAGGAAGAGCCCAAGGCCAGGAAGGAAGAGACGAAGAGCAAGGTCGAGAGAAACGATTCGGTAGCCAATTCGAACGGCGAGTATTCGATCATCGCGCCGATGCCCGGTATGGTCGTTCAGTTCGAGGTGAAGGTGGGAGACGCGGTCAAGGAGGGAGATGTCCTCGTCATCCTCGAAGCGATGAAGATGCAGAACAATCTCACTTCACGAGTGAACGGCGTCGTAAAGTCCCTCAAGGTATCCCCCGGAACCTCCGTCGAAAAGGATCAAGTGCTCCTAACGATAACCACCTGATCCCCATCGACCCCAAGGCAACACCGCTTCATTGATTGCGTAACATCTTGAATTATATATAAGTAACATTTGCGCTCGGCGGAATCTATATCCCTTGACTTCGTAAGGAATTTCTTATTAATTTCAATTTATCTTTCTTGGAAGATATGCAGGGCAGGAGGGTGCGACCCTGAAACTCAACAAGCTCCGCTCGTTCAAGAGCCTCGATAGATTCAAAAGGGAAATTCTCAGCGAGCGGCCGGCCGGCTGGATAACGATCGGCGTATGCACCGACACGGGATGCCGCGCCTGCGATTCCGCAAACGTCTATGAGGCGTTCAAACGCGAGATCGGGAAGGAGCGGCTGCGCCGCGTCGACGTCAAGGCGACCGGCTGCCACGGCTTCTGCGAGAAGGGCGCCCTCGTCGTCATTCATCCCCGGGAGATTCTTTATACCCAGGTGAAACCGCTCGACGTGCCCGAGATCGTCGCGAAGACGATCAAGAAGGGGGAAATCGTCGAACGCCTGCTCTACCTCGATCCCGCGACGGGGAAGCGCGTCGAGCTGGAGGAAGAGGTTCCCTATTACCGGCGGCAGATGAGGCTCATTCTCGGCGACAACTCGAGAATCGATCCGGCCGATATACGGGATTACCTGGCGCTCGACGGCTACGAGGCCCTGCGCCGGGTGCTCGAGGGCCGGAAACCGCGCGGGGTGATCGATACGATCAAGAAATCGGGGCTTCGCGGAAGAGGGGGCGGAGGGTTTCCGACCGGAATCAAATGGGAGACGGCGCGCGGCGCGAAGGGGCGGAAGCGGTACGTCATCTGCAACGCCGACGAGGGAGATCCGGGCGCGTTCATGGACCGGAGCATCTGCGAAGGGAATCCTCACAGCGTCATCGAAGGGATCATCATCGGCGCCTATGCGGTCGGCGCGCACGAAGGCTTTATCTACGTGAGGAACGAATACCCGCTCGCGGTCGAAGCGCTGACGATGGCGCTCGCGCAGGCGCGCGAATGCGGGCTCTTGGGCAGCGACATTCTCGGCAGCGGCTTCTCGTTCGATATCTCGATCTCCCGGGGAGGCGGCGCTTTCGTATGCGGCGAATCCACGGCTCTCATGGCTTCTCTCGAGGGCAAACCGGGCGAGCCGCGCGCGAAGTACGTCCATACCGTCGAGAAGGGGCTTTGGGAGCAGCCTACCGTGCTCAACAACGTCGAGACCTGGGCGAACGTGCCGAAGATCGTTCTCGGCGGGGCCGCCTGGTATACGAAGATCGGGAC
>JAFNGP010000307.1 GCA_017885175.1 bacterium | reverse complement strand
TCCCTCTACGAAACAGGCCGGAGGGCGGCAGGATCGATCCGCGGACGCCGCGGGATCGAGACATCGGGATTTCGAAAAGCGCGCGAACGAGGAGATACGAGATCTTCTCTCGAGGGGCGCGGGGGCGCCCCGCCGAAGCGCCCGGGATCGTTCGTCAGCCGCCGGCGGCGCCGCTCCCCAGGCGACGTTCAAGGTGCTCGTGAATCCGGCGGGAAGCATCCTCGATCCGGCAAATTTCACGACGGTGACGGCGAATCTGAAATATGACGGCTCGCATACGCTCCTGTACGTGGACGCGGAGGTGCCGCAGTTCTGTCTCTCCGACGCCGAGGCGGCGGATCTCGGCGTCGCGTTCGAGGACAGCATATACGGCGTCGATCGCAGCTCCTTCGGGAACGAATCGGACATCAACGGCGACGGGAAAGTCGCGATACTCATGAGCCCCGCCGTGAACCGGATGACGCCCGAGGGCGGGATCGGCGGGGGGCAGGGCTACATCGCGGGATATTTTCTCGCGAGCGATCTTCTTCCCGACCTCGTCGACCCCCGCGTGACGAACGGGATGGAGATCTTCTACACGATGGTCCCCGATCCCATATCGCCTCCGGAATTCGGCAACGTTTTCCCGAAGAACAAGACCCTGGGCGTCATCAGGGGCGTGCTCGCTCACGAATTCCTCCACATGATTCTGTTCAACTACCGCGTTCTCATTTATGGCGACGGCTATTCGGCGGATTACATGGAGGATCTCTGGATGAACGAGGGGCTCGCGCATATCGCCGAGGACCTCAACGGATTCTATTCGAGCAACATCGGCCGCGCGAACCTCTTTCTCGAGAATCCCGGAGACGCCACGCTGATCTACGGCGGCGACGAGCTCAACGAACGAGGCGCGGAGTTCCTCTTCCTCCGGCTTCTCGGGGACCGCTTCGGAACGATCGTTTTCAAGGATCTCGTTCAATCGAAAGAGGCGGGCGCCGCGAACGTCGAGGCCGCGACCGGCGCGTATTTCAACGAGCTGTTCGCCGATTGGGCCGCCGCCTGCTATCTGGACGACAGGGGAATCACGACCGATCCCCGGTTCAATTACGCCACGCTCAATCTGCAGGCCAACGCGGTCGATCCGCATTTCGATCCCCTCCTCACCATTCCGGGGAATCCCTCGGGCACGGTGGAGAGATACATCAAGGCGATGGCGCCCGAATATATCCTGTACACGATTCCGGCCGGGGAGACGTTCGATTTCACGATCGGCTCCCAGGCGATCCCGAAGGGGAGAATGAATGCGGTCGTCATCCGTATCCGGTAGGTGCGCGCTCTCCGTCGCGTTTCTCTCGCTCGTTTTCTGCACGCTCTGCGCGCCGCGGCCGAAACCCGCTCCGGCCCCGGAGCCTTCCGTCACGCTCGAAGGCGAAGTGGCGCTCTCGGGCGAAGGCCCGCTCGATCGGACGCTCGTCCTCGCGGACGCGGGAGGGAGCGTCTGCGCGCTCTCGAGCCCCCGGTTCGAATACGAGCTGAGAAGCCTCGCGGGGCAGCGGGTGCGCGTGACGGGAAGGGTCGCGGGAAAGACGGAGGGCGGTCCCGATTTTCTCGTCGAGAGCTACGAGCTTGCGCCGGTCGGCGGCCGCGCGCCGGTCGCGGGCACGCTCGTCCTCCGCGGCGCCGGTCTCGTTCTCGTCGAGTCGCGCTCGGGNNGACGGGCCGGTGGCGCCCTTCGAGAAGAATGTTGGCGCGGGAGGGACGATCGCGGTCGAGAGCTACGGCATTCTCGCGCCGTCCGCTTCGCCTACGCCTCCACGGCCTTGAGGCGTTCCTCGAGATTCGTATAGCTGATGAAGCGGGCCTGCTCGAGCTGCCGGAAGAAGAGCGCGAGCCGGTCGTTGCACGGCTCGATCCGCTCGTTGAATTTCTCCCTCATCATGGCGGCGATTTCCCCGACGTTTCGCGTGCCGTCGCAGAGGAGCCAGACCTCGCTCCCGATCTCGTCGAGCTTGATCTTGATGAACGGGCTTTTATGCCGCGGCTCGAACAGGCGCTTCATGACGCGGTTTCTGAAACGCGGCATGAGGACCGTGACGAATCGCGCCTCGTCGATCTCGTGTTCGACGATCCTCCGGGGAACGAGGTCGAGGAGGTTGACGTCGGCTCTCTTTCGTTTTCCCATCTCTGAATCCGTCCGTTAGAGGAAAGAGGGTGATTGTCTCACCCTCTTTCCTCGTTGATACCGAATCGATAGAAACGTCTCTACATCATCGCTGACGGAGGAGGAGGCTCGTCCGCCTTGCCGGCGTTACGCAGCGGCCGCACGATCAGGTAGAGCGCGAGAATAATGGCGACGAGAATTGCGAGAATGCCGCCGGGCGTATAGAAGGTCTGCTGCCAGAACGGCTTGTCCTGGAAGAAGACGAAGGCTGCAATTATCAGCCCCATCAACGCCTCTCCTGCGATCAGACCCGCCGCGCCGAGAATGCCGGCGTTGTCGACGCGGATCCTCTGCCCTTCGTTGAATTTCCTTCTCTTGGCCAGCATGTCGGTGATGCCCCGGATGATGCCGCCGACGAAGATGGCGAACGTCGTTTCGAGCGGCAGGTACATGCCGACCGAGAAGAGCATCGGGCTTCTGACCTTGATCAGGATCATCGCGAGCCCCATGACGAGACCGACGATGACGAGCGGCCACGCCATTTCCTTGCCGACGATACCCTTGGCGAGCATGGCCATGAGCCCGGCCTGCGGGGCCGAGAGCGCTTTGTCGCCGAATCCGATTCCTCCCATTTTGATGTTGGAGGCGTTGAGGATGTACAGCGGGAAGAACATGACGGCGGCCG
>JAFNGP010000306.1:1849-3046 GCA_017885175.1 bacterium | reverse complement strand
TATCCGCACGACGTAGATGCCCGCTTCGGGAGTAGCGATGCGCACCTGCTCGACGTTGTCCCGGTAATTGTCCCCTTTGGCGGCGGGGCTCGCCGGATCCAAGGGATCGAGCACCCACGGTTCGTAAAGGGCGCCGTCCTTGTCCACGCGGATGTCGAGATCGTTCACGAGCATGAGATCGGGCGGGTCCAGCACCCACGGAGGCGGCGTGCCGGCCGGATCGGTCCAGCACATGGTCGCCCTGAGCTCGCTCGCCGTCCCGTCGCTCCGGTAGTAGAGCTCGACCGGAACGCCGTCGTTGAGCGTGAACTCCTCGATGAGCCCTTTCTTCCCGTCGAGATCGAGCTCGATATGCCGATACGCCGCGTAGGCGTCGAGAAGACCCCATCCGTAGCTGTAATCGGGGCCGGGCGCGCCGCCCGCCTCCCGCGCCGTATGAATCGCGAGCGCCTTGAGCGTCGCCGCCTTCATCGGGACCCCGCCGTGACGATCCTTGTAATAATCCTGAAGGAGCGCGAGCGATCCGCATACGTTCGGGGAGGCCATCGACGTCCCGTAGTACGTTTCGTAGGATGTGTCCGATATCGCGACGCTCGAATAGACCGCCCAGCCGTCCCCGCAGAGATCGGGTTTGATGCGCCCGTCGTCGGTCGGGCCCCAGCTGCTGAACGGAGTCATCACGACCGATTCGGGACCGGTATAATCGGATACGGGCTCGACGGCTCCGATCGTGAGCGCGTTCTTCGATACGCCCGGCCCGTTCGGAATGCAGTCGTATCCCAGGGGACCGCCGTCGTTGTCCCGCACCTTCGTGCTTTTCTTCCAGGCCTGCGCTCTCGCGTCCCAGAAATAGTGGAGGGTGCCCGGCGGGACCGCATCGTTGCGGTCGTTGCCCGCCGAAAGCACGGGAAGGTAATTGGGCGCGGCGTAGAGGACCTCGTCGAGGTCGCGAGCCGTCCCGGAGTAGAAACCGAAAAGATAGTCCTCGGTCTCGCTGATGGCGGTGTCGCCGAACCAGTACCAATCGCCGAGATCGATCCATCCGCGGACGTAGCCGTACGAATGGTTCGAGAGAAGGAGCCCGTGCGACGCCTCGTCCGCCATCTCCCCCAGATCGTCGGTCCACTCGTAGGCGCTGATCGTCGCCTCGGGCGCCATGCCCTTCGCCTGCGGCCTGACTCCCGAAGCGATCATCGT
>JAFNGP010000306.1:0-1819 GCA_017885175.1 bacterium | reverse complement strand
TATTGCACGCTGTCGGTTCGCGTCGTCCGCGCCGCGGCGAGATTGAACGTCGTGTAGTAGAATGGAATTCCGTACTCGATCCCCTGCAGCGCGAACGATCTCCCGCCCGGGAGAACGCCCGCGGTCGGCCAGCCGAGAGAATCGGCGAGCGCGAGCGCCCTTTCGCGATTCCCCGTGCTCGCCCGAAGGAGCCCCCCCGCCATCTTCCCGAGGTCGACCGGCTTCTTCGCGGGCGCCTGCCCAAAGACGTCGAGCGCCGCCATGAGCAGAGCTGCGAGCAAAACGGATATCGTGAATGTCTTTTTCAAATTCGACCTCCGGCGGAGAAGCGCCTCGCGGCATTCAAGTGCGGCCCTGACAGACTGTACGGTAACCATATCTCATAAGAGGAGCTGTTTCCACAGAAAACGCCCCCATGCGGGGACCTCATCAACGTCACCCGCTATTCGGGGCGCCACCCGCACGAGAATGCGATTGTTTCGCCGCGCATCTTTCGGTAACATCCTCCCTCGTATGTTCGGGAAAGGAGCCTGCGATGCATTGCCGTGATCTCAAAATCCTTTTCGCGATCCTCTTTCTGTTGATGGTTTCACTTTCTCCCGCGGCCGCGGCGACGGAGAATCCGGGAGGCACCGTGAAAAATTTCGGCGGTACGAGCTATCAATATCCCCCGGCGCGAACGGAGGCGGTCGTCGACACGCTTCACGGAAGAGCGATCGCCGATCCGTATCGCTGGATGGAGGAGATCGAGGACCCCGGCGTCCGGTCGTGGATAGACGCGGAGAACTCGCTTACGCGGCGGATTATCGACGGCATCCCGAGCCGGAGCGTCTTCGAAAAAAGACTCGCAGAGCTCCTCTCCATAGGAACGGTCGGCGTGCCGGAGGTCGCGGGNNGAAGGTTCTCCTCGATCCGAACGCCCTGAGCGCGGAGGGAATCGTCGCCGTCGACTGGTGGTATCCGTCGCGGGACGGGCATCTCCTCGCGTACGGGATCTCCGAGGGAGGGAGCGAACAAAGCACGCTCCGCGTGCTCGACGTCGACACGGGCGAGAAGCTCAAGGACAGAATCGCGCGCACGCGGGGGAGCAGCGTCGCGTGGCTTCCCGACGGAAGCGGATTCTACTACATGCGCTTTCCGAACGCCGGAGACGTGCCGAAAGGCGAGGAACATTTCCACAGTCGGATCCGCTTTCACCGGCTCGGCGACGACCCCGGGCGCGACACCGTCATTTTCGGCGAGGGGCGCGACATGCAGGATTGGCTGTCATGCGATCTCTCCGAGGACGGCCGTTTTCTCCTCATCCACGCGTCGCAGACCGCGCGGAAGACCGCCCGCTACCTGAAAGACCTGCAGAAGAAGGATGGGGGCTTTGTCGAGGTCTCGGGAACGGACGATGCGCATTTCCTCGGCCAGGTATTTGACGGCTGGCTCTATATCCAAACCGACCACGGCGCCCCGAACTACCGTATCTTCAAGGTTCGCGCATCGGACCCGGCGAGAGAGAACTGGACGGAGATCATTCCCGAGGGAACGTTCAAGCTCGAGCAGGCCGCATTCGCCGGAGGCATGATCTTCGCCTCCTATCTCGAGAACGCCTCGAGCCGTCTCTACGAATACGACCCCNANGAGACNNTCCNNCGGCAGNNNNGCCCNGCTNNCNGGNGNANNNTCCNNGGCNCGGGGNNCNNGTGGAGNCGGNGCGAGNCNTTCTNNNGNTANNAGGCGAAGATTCTGCGGCCGGCGAATACGGCCTGCTCGAGCTTGAATTTCCCTTCGGGAATGATTTCCTTCCAATCCTCGCGGGAAGGGTTCGCCG
>JAFNGP010000305.1 GCA_017885175.1 bacterium | reverse complement strand
ATGTCGGTCGTGCTCGCGGGCCCCGCGATGAATTTCATCCTCGCGCTTCTCGTGTACATATTCAGCCTGTACGCCGAAGGGATCTATGTCAATCCGAGCACGGCGATTCAGGAGATCGAGCGGGATAGCCCCGCCGAACAGGCCGGGCTGCGGGTCGCGGACACGATTCTCTCGATCGACGGCGCGCGTCTCAAGTACTGGGGGCAGATCGAGAAGGCCCTCGCCGGGAAGAAGGGAGAGAGTTCCCGGTACCTGCTTCGCCGCGGCGCCGACACCCTGTCGATCGAAATCAGGCCCCGGTACGACGCGGAGAGCGAGGCCTGGAGAATAGGGATCGTATCGGAGCTTCCCGCGCGCATCGGCGACGTCAAGAAAGAGAGCCCCGCGGAGCGCGCTGGTCTCCGCACCGGCGCGACTATCCTCTCGATCAACGACACGACGGTGACGAAATACTCCGAGCTCGAGGACCGTATTCTGCCGAGACCGGGCCGGCCCATGAAGTTCGTCTGGGAATACGAGGGAAAGATCCACACGTCCGTGATCACGCCCGCGGCGGGGGAGGCGGCGGCAGAAGGGGAGCGCCTCGATGTCGTGAAGGTGGGGCAGATCGGCATCAGCCCCTACTACGAAAAGGTGAGGATCTCCATCGGCGAGGCGGTCGTCTACGGCTCGAGAGCGTTCGCGAATCTCTTCAATTCGATCATGGATTTTCTCGGCAAGCTCTTCTCGGGGCACGCAACGATACGGGCGGTCGGCGGACCTCTCCGCGTGGGGGTCATGGCGGGAGACATGATCCGCTGGGGATTCAATTACCTTATCTACTTTCTTGCGTTCTTCTCGCTCAACCTGGCCATATTCAATCTTTTGCCCATTCTTCCGTTTGACGGGGGCCACTTCGTTCTCGGCCTTCTCGAGCTCGTCACGAGGCGAAAGCTGGGGAAGAAGGTTCAAACGGTGCTGACTCAGGCGGGATTCGTCATACTGATCGTGCTCATGGTATTCATTCTATCGGTCGATATATTCAATCTTGCCCGCTAGGCCGATTCTGGAGTGCGCGATATTGTAATTCGTTTATTCGAACATAGATTGCGAGCCATCGCTCAGGTGTTTTCTCAAGCTCGGCGAGCGTTCTCCGTATCCGCTCCCGGTCCAGATTCTCATCGAGCTCTTTCCTTTTCTCTTCACGGGAGGCCGGATTGTCATGGAGAAGCTTTTCAAATTCGATTATTTTCATGTAATAATCGACGAGGTAACGCTCATCAGGAGTCAGGGTTCGCTCCTTTTCCCTGGTGACGGGATCCGGACTCTGGCAGGAGAACAGAAAGAGAAGCGCCACCGTCGCGAGAAAAGACGCGCGCAACGGGAGCTTCCTTCCCGAGAGGCGCGTCGCTCCCGCACGGCGGGAGAGGAACGGCGTTTTCCGCGCAGCATGCATCCGTGTCATGATTCTCACCCTGCATGCACGGTACAGGCCGAGGGGGAAGTTGTCAATTGATATGCGTTTCGACGCCCTGATACGGACCGCTGTCGCGGCGGGAATCGCCGCATGCCTCGTCGTGTTTCCGGGCGGCGGCTCCGGGGCGGCGGCGGCCGAATTCGGCGTGGAGTTTCCCACGGTAAAACGGATCGATATCCTCGGCAACATGAGCTTCGACGACGCGGCTCTCATGAAGCGGATGCGCACGAAAGAGGCGCGCTTCTACCGGATCTTCAGGCAGCCGAAGTACCGCCGCGATTTTCTGCGGCGCGACGTCGTGGCGCTCGAATCGTTCTACCGCATGAACGGATTCTTCGAGGCGCGGGTGACGATCGAGTCGGTCGTGCCGGACAATAAATCCCGTTCGGTGAAGATACGCATCCTGGTCAAGGAGGGACCGCGATCCGTCGTGCGCGCGCTCCGGTTCGCCGGACAGGATCTCGTACCCGAAGCGGATCTCATAAAGGGCCTCAAACTCGTCGCCGGGGCGTCCTATAATCCCAATCTCCTCGAGGCCGATCGATACGTTCTTCTGAGCAAATTCTTCGAGAACGGATACCTCGGAGCGAAGGTGGCGCACGAGGTTCGCGCGGATTCGACGGACATCGACATCGATTGGACGATCAGGACCGGCGACCTCGTCCGCATACGCGAAACGCGCGTTTCGGGAACGCGCGCGGTGCGCGAAGAGTTCGTGCGGCGGGAGCTCATCCTCGTGCGGGGAGAGTTCTTCAAGGAGAAGAACGTGGTCGAGAGCACGCAGAANNCTCGTCAAGGTGCGCGAGCGCAAGATGGGATACATCGAAACCGGAGTCGGCGCCGGAAACATATACGGAAACCGCGTCTTCGGAGAATGGGGGCAGCGGAACATTTTCGGAACGGGGAACGTTTTTTCGCTCAAATCCTCTTACGCGTTTCAGCTTTTTCCGAACAACGAATTCTCCACGAAGAACATCGACTTCAGAAGCAAGTATATGCGGAACGAGGGGGAGCTCGGGTTTCCTCATGTCCTCGGGACGTGGAACACATTCTCCCTCGGCGCGTTCTACGAACGGGACGCGACGGTTGAACCGATCATCATCAAGGATCTCGGCCTCACGGCGAGGATCGCGCGCCGCTTTTCGAGGCAGACGTCGCTTCTCTTCGGGTATTCGATCGAACGGATCCAGCGTCTCGAGGTCGAGGAGGAGAAATCCCGTTCCCGGAGACGCGCTTTCGACGCGACGTTCGCGCGCGATACGAGAGATTTCTATTTCAACCCGCAGCGGGGAACGTACGTCACGGGAGAGGGGCGCTTCACCGGCGGATTCCTCGGCGGCGAGGATAATTACTATTCTCTCGTTGGATCGGTTCGGCGCTACGCGCTGCTGGGGAGAGGAAGCGTGTTCGCCTGGCGCGTGCGCGCGGGCTACGCCGACGCCTTCGGCTCCTCGAGCGGGGCAGGGGTGCCGATCGAAAGCCGGTTCTTCGTCGGCGGCGGCAACTCGGTGAGGGGATACCCGGAGAACTCTCTCGGGCCGCTCGGCTCAAACCTCGAGCCGCAGGGAGGAAGGGTCACGCTTCTCACGAACGCGGAGCTCAGGTTTCCGATCCCGTACCTCGGCCGGTACAATTTCGGCGCGGCGGTCTTTCTCGACGGCGGCACCGCGTGGAACAGCGTCGCGGAGATCCGTTTATCGGATTTCCGCATGAAGACCGATCGGGCGGATGTGACGCGCGAGGATTACATGTACGGCGCGGGGATCGGGTTCAGATACTATACGCCGGTCGGGCCGCTGCGATTCGATATCGGTTTTCCGCTGAAAAGAGCCGAAGATATGGACTTCAAATACCGGATTCACATAAGCCTCGGGCAGATATTCTAGGCCCCGGTCGGAGGATCGTCCCGTGAACGAGAACAACACCCCGCGCAAACGCTCGATGCGGCGGTTTCTTCTCGTCCTCGGAATTATTCTCGTGGCGTTCGTCGCGCTTTTCTTCGGCCTCCGGACGACCTTCTTCGCGCGCGGCGTTGGAAGAATCGTCTCGAACCGCTTTCTCGACGGAACCCCCTTCACCCTCATGATCGATCGCGTCGAGGGAAGCCTCTTCCAGGACGTGACGCTCCAGGGAGTGAAGGTCCGCTATGCAGGCCCCGAGGGATCGTTCGACCTCTTTCGCTCCGAGGAGATCTCGATCAGGTACGGTTGGGGATCCCTTATGAGGCGTTCGGGGACGATCGACGGAATCTCCCTGACCGATCCGGTGCTCCGTCTCAGGACCGATTCGGCAGGGACGTTCATCATGCCGTCCTTCGGAGCGGGGAAGGGAGAGCCGCCGGAGTTCGACGTCAGACTGTTCACCATCGAGAACGCGCATCTGATGGTGCAGGGAACGGAGAAATCGGACGCGCTCGACGATCTGAACCTCGTGGGATCGATCCGGAGCCGCGCGGCCGAGCTCCGCGTCGCAATCGCGCAGGGATCGGCCGTGGGCACCGGCCGCCACTTCGCCCTGAGGAGTCTCAAGGGGATCGTCACGTTCGTCCGGGAACCGCGGAGGCAGGACGCCGCGGCGCCCGCCTCCGCGCGGATCCTCCTCGACCGCCTCGCCGTCGTGCTCGACGAATCGGCGTTCGCGGCGAGCGGAACGATCGTGCCGGCGTCGCGGCTTTTCGATCTCGCGGTCGAGGCCGGTCCGATCAACATCGGAGAGATCGCGCGGATTCTTCAGATCGAGACTTCCCATTACGGAGAGTTCAAGGGCTCGATGACCGCGAAGGGAACGACCGGGCGATTCCGGCTCGATGGCGTAGTGAGCGGCGTCGTCTCGGGCTACGCCCTGAGCGATTTCGGGATCAACCTGCTCCGCGAAGGGAACGTCATCCGGCTCGATAGCCTGAGCGGCGTCGTCAACGGCGCCCGCGTCGAGGGACGGGGAGCATACACGCTCGAGGAGCCGAACATCCTGAGCCTCGATGTAGACGTGCGGGGGTTCGATCTCGGCAAGGGATTCGTGCCGGGGCAAAAGCTCCCGGAGACGAGGTTCAACGGCGCGGTTAAGCTGGATTATCGGGTCCAGGATGAGGCGCTTTCCTTCGCGCTCGATCTCGGCGAAGGGGATTTTCTCGGATTTCCGTTCGCGGAAGCGATCGCGCGGGGTTCATACGCGAACGACACGCTCAAGGCCGACGAGATTCTGATTTCCCATCCGACCCACACGATATCCGGGAGCGGCACGTTCGTCGGCGATGACGCGGTATCCTTCATTTTCGACGTTGAATGCAAGGCGAGCGATACGATTTTCGCATATTTCGACATCGAGGAGTACCGCGCGGACGCGACGCTCAACGGGCGGTGGGAGGGGACGCTCGACAAATGGGACCTGCGCATGAACGGTTCATGCGGCAATCTCTCGTATCACGGAGCATTCGTCCCCGCGGGCGCGGTGAGGCTCGCGGTCGAGAAGAACTCCGACTTCACGGTTCTGTTCGAACTCGACGGGCCGGGGTGCAGCATCGGACCGGCGAAATTCACGGGGCTTTCCCTCTCGAGCGAATTCCGGGGCACGGCGGGCACGATCCGGAGGCTCACTCTGTCCCGCGAGGACTTCAAGGCCGCTATCACCGCGGATATCGAGACCGAAGGCGGTGACGCGACGGTGAGATTCAAGGAATGCTCGCTCGAGGCGCTCGGGGAAACATGGATCGGCGGAGGCGCGTTCACCGTCGTCATCGGCGACACCCTCGTGCGCTTCGACGATATTCAGTTCCATTCGAAAGCGGGCGCCGCATTCGTCGACGGCGCGGTCGGCCTTTCGTCGAAGACCGTTCGGGGACGCTTCGCGTTCGAACGCCTCGGGCTCGATCTTCTCAACCGCGCCGGGCTTCTGAAAACGACGCTCGCCGGGAAGGCGCGCGGCGCGATCCTGTGCTCCGGTCCGTACACCGATCCCGATCTCGATATCGATATCGCGGTCGAGGGTGGGCGCGTCGATACCTTCATCATCGACACGCTTCGGGTACGGGCCGATTACGCGAAGGGAAGCTATGCGATCGATTCCCTCGTCATCGGATCTCCTTCCGGCTCTCTCAGCCTCGGCGGGCGGATATCGGGAATGCCCGTTCGCGAGACGATCGGCGATGCCGGCGGCGCGCTCAAGAACGCGAGCGTGGCGCTCGAATCCTCGTGCAGGAATCTCGATCTCGTTCCGTTTCTGTCCCTCGCCGGGATCAAGGCGCTCTCGGGCGGACGGCTGAGCGGATCGATTTCGATAACCGATTCCCTCGCGCATCCGCTTGTTTCCCTGAAAGGCCGGATCGACCGGCTATCCGTTTTATCGTTCACGATCCCTTCGGTCGATTGCGACGTGAAGATCGATCGCGGCCAGCTCGTGGCCGACGGGACTCTCAACGTTTCGCCGACGCACGGGGGCTCGTTCCACGGGAGCGTGCCGCTCGTTCCGGCGCGATTCCTCTATTCGCTCGATCGCTCCCGCCCCGTCGTGTTCGAGCTGAACCTTCCCGAGGGGGATCTCGCGGCCCTTTCCGGCGTGACGGATCTCGTCGTGGAAGGGGCCGGACGGTACTCGGGGCGGCTCGGCGTAACGGGCACGATCGCGTCCCCCCATCTCAACGGCAATCTGGAGCTGAAGGGCGCGAGCTTCAGGCTTTCGGGGATGGAGGAGAGGTACAGCCAGGTCAACGCGACCGTCGTCATCGAGGATACGCTCGTCTTGTTTTT
>JAFNGP010000304.1:4056-6647 GCA_017885175.1 bacterium | reverse complement strand
CCCGTCGACGACGATCAAGTTCGACATGAAGGAGAAGGGGGCCGTGACGCTGAAGGTCTATGACGTCGCCGGCCGGCTCGTGCGGACGCTCGTCGACGATATACGGGACGCGGCCGCCTACTCGATTCTCTGGGACGGCCGGAACAACATCGGCTCGGAGGTCGCGAGCGGGATCTATTTCTACAAGATGGAGACGAATGGATTCATAGAGACCAGGAAGATGGTCATGCTTCGCTAGAGGAATGCCGTGGAAAGAGGCCAAGGCGCGACCCACGCGCTGCCGAAACGGGCCGGGAGATTGAACCTTCCGGCCCGTTTCTGGTATAATATTATCTGGCTTCGCGCCCGCAGAAGTCTTACTTTATCTATGGCATTTGCATAAGGCTCATAGTCGCATCGTGGTCCGCAAAGGAGATACGAACACATGAGATCCCACCTTTTCCCCATGTTCGCGGCGGCGCTCGCGATTGTATCCGTTCTCGTTCTTTCGGCATCCCCCGTTCTCGCCGAAAAGAGCGAGGACGAGCGGATCGCCGAGATCAACAAGAGGAACGCCGAGCTCGGATACCAATGGACGGCGGGTAAAACGTCCGTCTCGGGACTTTCGGCCGAGGAGAAGAAACAGCTTCTCGGGCTCCTGCCCCTGCCCGAAGGATGGGGGAAGGACAAGCAACCGCTCATGGCTCCCTCGGGCGCCACGTTCGTGTCGGCGTTCGACTGGAGACAGAACAACGGCGTGACCCCGGTGACGAACCAGAGATCGTNNCTCGAGGATCTCTCCGAGCAGCAGGTCGTCGACTGCAATCCGTGGGGGGGCGACTGCGCCGGCGGTTGGGTGCCGGGCGCTCTCGATCTTTTCATGGCCCCGGGATGCGTGGGGGAGCTGTGCTATCCGTACGAGGCGCGCGACGACAAGCCGTGCCGGCAGGATCAATGCGAAGTGCTCTCGATGATATCCGACTACAATCCCGTGGCGAATAACGTGGACGCGATCAAGACGGCGCTCCAGACCGGTCCCGTCTCCACCGCGTTCACCGTGATAGACGATTTCTACGCCTACACGAGCGGCTGCTATTCAACGCCTTCCACCGCGAATATCAATCACGCGATGCTCATCGTCGGATGGGACGATAACGCGTGCGCCGGCCAGGGCGCATGGATCGTCAAGAACAGCTGGGGGCTCGGATGGGGCATGGGGGGCTTCGGCTACATCAAGTACGGCACGTGCAACATCGGCAGCTATGCGTATCAGATAACGTACCTGCCGACCACGGTGAAGGTTCACGTCGACTCTCCGAACGGCGGGGAAATCTGGAGCGTGGGAGAGATACACNNTCGCGCCATCGCGAACGGCCTCGCGGGCGCGACGACCTCGTACAGCTGGACCGTGCCGAACCTCCCGGTGAACACGGCCCGCATCAAGGTCATCGCCTATTACGGCAACAAGAACGCCGGTTACGACATGAGCGACGCGAATTTCACGATCAAGGGCGCGCCGTACCGGTACGTCTCGAAATCGGGCGGGAACGTTTTCCCCTACAGCCTTCCGGCGTGGGCGTCGACGACGATCCAGAACGCGGTCAGCGCGGGCGTGCCGGGAGACACGATCATCGTCGCCGGCGACACCTATAATCAGGCGATCACGGTCGAAGCTCCCGTGTACCTGTACGGCGGATGGAACGGCGATTTCACCGTTCGCGATCCGAAAACGTACCCCACGAGGATCCAGGCCGGGGGAAGCCTCGTCACCTTCATGAACGTGGCGGCCGGTTCCTGCGGCATCGAAGGCTTCACGCTGAAGAGCGGATCGGGCACGTTCCTTCCCATGCCCGCGAACGGCGTATACGGCGGCGCGATTCTCAGCTACCAGTCGTCGCCGGTCATCAAGAACAACCTCATCGACTCGTGCGGGGTCGCTTCCGTCCTCGACTATAGCGGCGGCGGGGGAATCGCCTGTTACGGCGGCGCCGCCCTCATCGAAGGGAACAGGATCGAAGGATGTCTCGCGCAGAGCGGCGGCGGCATCTACCTCTACCAGACGACGGCGACGATCAGAAACAACCGCATCGCCGGATGCAGCCCGAATCCGGAATACAACGGGACGAGACACGGCGGCGGCATCTATGCGCTCCACTCGACGGTTGCGCTCGAGAGAAACGTGATCGAGAACAACGACGGATACCGCAAAGGCGCCGGCGTCTATCTGTACCTGAGCCCCGCGACGATCGAAGGGGACACGATCGCCCTCAACGACGGCGTCGACGCGGGCGCCGGGATATGCGCGGATCGCTCGTCCCTCACGCTCTCGCATGCGGTCGTGCGGCGGAATACGTCGCCGTCGTCGGGCGGCGGCATCTACCTGCACGCCGCGAGCATCGACATATCGAACTGCATCGTCGCGTCGAACCGATCGAACGTGATCGGCGGAGGCATGTACGCGGACAGCTGCTGGGGCGCCGTCACGAACAACACGTTCGACCGGAACCGCGCCGTATACGGCGGCGGGAACGTCTTCCTGGCGCCGAATCCCTCGCTCGCGATCAAGAACAATCTCTTTTCCTACGGAGCCAAGAACGGTTTCCAGACGAACA
>JAFNGP010000304.1:0-3945 GCA_017885175.1 bacterium | reverse complement strand
CCCGAGTACGTGAAGAACCTCGCCGCGACCGCCGTGAACGACACGACGATCAACCTCGCATGGGACGAGCTCGGCGCAGGAACGGCCTCCTACGCCGTGTACGGAAGTCCGACATCCGGTTTTCCGCCGTCCGAGAGCGTGTATCTCGGAAGCGTCCCGCTGCCGGGTTCAACGTTCTCCGTCTTCCCCGTCACGGGCTGCCGCTACTACCGCGTTTCGGCGGTGAACGGCGCCGGCTACGGGGGCGGGTACTCGAACCAGGCGAACGCCTGCGCGTCGGGACCCGACGTCATCGCCCCGACCGTGGCCGTTCTCTATCCGAACGGCGGGGAGCTCTTCGAGATCGGAGATACGATTCGCATCGAATGGAACGCGACCGACAACCGGCGCGTCGATTCGGTCAGCGTCTATTATTCATACGACGCGGGGGACACGTACACGCTCCTCGCGCGCGGACGGCAGGCCGATTCGTCGTACCAATGGATCATCCCTCCGTCCCTTTCGGATTCGTGCCTCGTGNNTTCGCCATCAGGAACAAGACCGGCGTCGGCGACGACGGGGATGACGACGGTCCCGTCACGCCGGTTTTCGTGACCGCGCTCGAACAGAACTATCCGAACCCGTTCAACGGAACGACGGCGATCTTCTACTCGATCGGCGAGCGCTGCGAGGTCGAGATCAAGATCTACGATCCCGCGGGGCGCGTCATCAAGGTGCTCGAGCGGACGCAACGCCCGCCCGGACGCTACTCGATTCTCTGGAACGGGAGCGACGGCGCGGGACGCGGCGTCGCGTCGGGCGTGTACTTCTGCCGCATCAAGGCGGGCAAGTACGCCCAGACGCGCAAGATCCTTTACCTGCGATGACGCCGGTTCCGGGGGACGAGGCACGTTGAAAAGAAAAGTCGAGTACTGCAAGCATAANNACGGCGGCGATGCAGCTCGCGCTCCTGGCCGCCGGAATCCAGCCGGGAGACGAGGTCATCACGACTCCCGTCACCTTCATCGGAACGGCGAACAGCATCATCATGGCGGGCGGGACACCCGTGTTCGCCGACGTCGATCGCGCGACGGCGAACATAGACCCCGCGTGCGTAGAGGCCGCGATCACGGAACGCACGCGTGCCATTCTTCCCGTGCACCTCTACGGACAGATGTGCGACATGACGGCGATTTGCGATATCGCGCGGCCGCGCGGGCTCGTCGTCGTCGAAGACGCGGCTCATTCGCTCGAGTCCGAATGGAACGGGAAAAAACCGGGACACTACGGCGACTTCGCCTGCTTCAGCTTTTACGCCACGAAGAACATCACCTCGGGAGAAGGGGGCGCGATCTCGTCGCGGGACGCCGCGAAGACGGAGCTCCTGAGAAAACTCCGTCTCCACGGTTTCGACAAAAGCGCCCTCGAGCGTTATTCCAACCACTTCGAGCGCTACGACGTCGACACCTTCGGCTGGAAGTACAACATGGACAATATCCACGCGGCGATTCTCGTGGAGCAGATCAAGAAAGTCGAGGGCTTCCTCGCGCGCCGCGTCGAAATCTACGCGCGTTACGCGGAGGCGTTCGGCGGGATCGACGGCATCGAGATCCATTCGATCAGACCCGAGGCTCGCCATGCGTGTCATCTCTTCACGATCCTCGTCGACCGCGCGCGGCGCGACCGGATACTCGAGGAGATCCAGAACCGCGGCGTCGGCGTCTCCGTGAACTTCTATCCCGTCCACCTCATGACGTACTACCGCGAACGATTCGGCTTCCGGCCGGGAGCCTTCCCCGTCGCCGAGGATATCGGCGCCCGCACGATCAGCCTCCCGCTCTACCCCAAACTCACCGGGGAAGAGATAGAGTTCGTCATTCAAACGGTGACGGACGTGGTGAGAGAAACCTGAGCGCTCCCGCGCGGCCCGATTACCGGATGCGCACGCGATAGGAGATGCGTCCCGTGGTACCGCTCTCGAGCGTGAAAGGAGAGCGCCGCGAAAGGATCACGCGGAGCCGCCCCTCGGGCGCCTCGAGCATTGCCTCGTCGGCGTCTCCCGGATCCGCGGTGAGATACTCGACGACGCCGTTCTTCAGCCACTCGACGTCCCTGCCGGAACCGAAAGCGTCCCTCACGATCTCGACCGCCGGCGAGAGGGGATCGATGATCTCGATTTCTCTCACCGCCTGGATTCCCGGATTGGAGAAGGTGATCGAGTACGTCATGACGTCGCCGGGGCGCGCCTGCGCGAGATCGACCTCCTTGAGGAGCTTCAGCATGCCGGTCGCGCGGGCGAGCACGAAGAGCCGGTCGACGACGGACGCTTCGGTCCGGATCGCGGTGCCGGAAAGAATCTGCGCGAGCGTGATCGCGAGCGAAACGTTCGTCCCCGCGCTCACCTGCGGCGGCACGAACACGCGCACGATGACGGGCACCATCGCCAACCCGGCGGAGTCGGGATCGAGCGCGAGATCCGAGGCCCGCAGCAGCGAATCGGCGGCGCCCAGCCTTCCGTCCGCGTCGTTATCCCGGTAGAAGACCTCCACCCAACCGGCCGGAAGCGACGCGCTCAGCGACGCCTGCCCCTTCGTGCCGGCGACGATCGTGTGCGGAATGTCGATAAAGCTCCCCGCCGGACCGCTCAGGTCGTTCGAGGGAGCGATCGAGGAGCGGCGGACGTCGGCGAAATCGACGCGGAGCGTTTCTCCGGGCGCGGCGGCCGGGCACGCGACGGTATCGCTCGACAGCGAGATCATGCCCGACGGATTGAGCTCGATGACCGTATGGGCGGCCCGCGAGGGCACCTCGAACAGATACGCGCTCGCTCCGTCCGTCTCCCGCGCGAGCGGACCGCCCGATCCGGAGAGCGCGATAGTCACTCCCGTCCATCCTTCCTCCCCCGCGTCGTGGACGCCGTCATGATCCTTGTCGTTGAAGACGATTCCCGCGACAAACGAGCCCGTCGCGATCTCGAGCGTAACCGAGTCCTCGAGATTTCGGGAGATCCCGACGCCGTTGATCACGAAGCGGCTTCTGAGCGCGGCGCTCGCGGAGATCGTCACCTTGACGGTGAAGGTGAGCGAATCTCCCGGATTGACGAGCTTCGTCACGAACGGCGACGATCGGTCGCGGGTGCCGTCCCAGACGAGCACGGACCCCGCCGGCCACCCGGCGGGCGCGTTCCACGAAACGCGGAACGAATCGGGAAAGCCGCCGCGGTTCACGACGTCGAGCCGCGCCGTGACGAGCGTCGAGGGATCGCCGAAGAGGAGCACGCGCCCGCCTTCTCCGGTCCCGGCGGGCGCCGTCATGAGCGCGCCGTTTCCGTCGATCACGAGATCGACGCGCGGAGGCGGATTGACGTGGATGCGCGCGAGCACGCTCTCGACGTTGTTCGGATCGAGCGTCGATACGACGTCGAGGATGAAGCTGTAATCTCCCGGAATCGCGGCGAGCGGAATGATCACCTCGAACGTGTAGAGCCCCGAGGCGCCCGCCGCAACCGACGGTGTCGTGTACGGGGACGCCGAGCCGGCGAGACGGGTCGTCCAGCCGGGGAATCCGTTCCACGTCACGCGGTAGCTCTCGCTCTCCCCGCCCTGATTCTGGAGCTCGAGCGTGAAATGGACCGTGCGCCCGCCGATCGTGCTCTGGATCGAGGAGCCCCCCGCCCCCGAGCCGGTCGCTCCGAACACCTCGTCCCCCTTGCCGTCGACGAGGGCGTCGACGATATGGGGAGGCGAGACGAGGAGCCGTCCCCTGACGCTGTCGACGAGGAATTTCTTGTTCGTCTTCGCGCCGTTCACGATGATGTCGAACGTTCCGCCCGGCGAGCGAGGGGGAATCTGGGCCCGAAGCGTGTACGTTCCCGCCGGCACGCGGCGCATCGTCGAGGTCGAATCGCCGATCGAGACGATCCATCCCACCGGGGTGTTCCATGAAAGATCGAAGAGATTCTCCCCC
>JAFNGP010000303.1 GCA_017885175.1 bacterium | reverse complement strand
TCACGCCGACGATGCCGCCGGGCGGGAGCGAGAAGGTCATCTTATCCATGAGAATATTGTCGCCGAAGGCCTTCACGACCTTCTCGGCCTGAATCACGACGCCGCCGAGGCGCGGCCCCGGCGGAATGAATATCTCGAGATCCTGCGCTTGACGCACGCTCTCCTGCGTGAGAAGGCTCTCGTACGACTGGATGCGCGCCTTGGATTTGGTCTGGCGCGCCCGGGGCGCCATCCGGATCCACTCGAGCTCCCGCTGGAGCGTCTTCTGGCGATGCGATTCCGCCTTCTCCTCGAGCGAGAGTCTCCCCTTCTTCTGCTCCAGCCACGAGGAGTAGTTCCCCTTCCACGGAATGCCCTCGCCGCGGTCGAGCTCGAGAATCCATCCGGCGACGTTATCGAGAAAATACCGGTCGTGCGTTACCGCGATGACCGTTCCCGCGTACCGCTTGAGATGCTGCTCGAGCCAGGCCACGGTCTCGGCGTCGAGATGGTTCGTCGGCTCGTCGAGGAGCAGGATATCCGGCTTCTGGAGGAGAAGACGGCAGAGCGCCACGCGCCGCTTCTCACCGCCGGAAAGAACCTTCACGGGCGTATCCGCCGGCGGGCAGCGCAGGGCGTCCATCGCGAGATCGAGCCTTGAATCGAGAGCCCACGCGTCGAGATGATCCAGCTTCTCCTGAACCTCTCCCTGCCGCTCGATGAGCTTCGTCATCTCATCCTCGGACATCGGATCCGCGAACTTCTCGTTGATGCGGTTGAATTCGGCGAGGAGCCCCACGACCTCGGCGACCCCTTCCTCCACGACCTGCCGCACGGTCTTCGATTCGTCCAGGTGCGGCTCCTGCTCGAGCATCCCGATCGTGTATCCGGGAGAGAGAACGGCCTGGCCGTTGAACTCGGCGTCCGCGCCCGCGAAGATGCGCAGGAGCGAGCTCTTGCCGGAGCCGTTGAGCCCGATGACGCCGATCTTGGCACCGTAGAAATAGGAAATGGAGATGTCCTTGAGCACCTGCTTCGTGCCGTAGAACTTGCTCACGCGCATCATCGAGTAGATGATCTTGTCCGGTGCGGGGGTGGGCATGGGGTTTTCTATTCCTCCTGATTCGGTCGAATCACCATAACGAACGCCTGTTCGAAGGCGTTCACGAGAGGCGCCGTGCGCGGATCGATCCGCAGCGCCGCGCAGAGCGCCTTCAATATCTTGGGAACGAGCCTGATGTGCGTCAGGTATTCGCCCCTCCACGAGGCCACGATCTCGTAGCCGTTCCGCGCGGCGGCGTTCTTCCAGTACGAGGGCGGCTGCACGTTGACATGCGTCGGATTCGTGTCGGGAAATCCGACGAGCGGGATCGATCGCATGCGGTACGGGAGACCCTTGTTCGGCGTCGAGACGAGAATGACGCCGCCGCCGCGAAGATAGCGCTTCGCGTTGACGAAAAACGCGTCGGGCTTCTCCAGATGCTCGAGCACGTCGAAGCACGTGATCGCGTCGAAGGCGCGTTCCTCGAACGGCCACTTCTCGTCGAGGAGGCTCCCCTGCTCGATCCGCGCCGGAGCCATCGATTTCGCGATCTCGATCGAGTTCGGATACGGATCCATGCCGCGGAGATTGCGGAGCCCGAAATCCTCGGCCGCGATCTTGAGAAAGACGCCGTATCCGACGCCGACGTCGAGGAGCGCTATCTCCGGAAAGCGCTCCCCGAAATATTCTTTCATGAAGGCGAGCTTCGGCCCGTACTTCTCGCGCTGGAACCGGTACCCCGACTCGGAGCACAGGGTATCCAGCGTGTGATCGTAGGTAGGATTCTCCGGATCCCTCTTCATCGTCCCCCGGCTATTTCGCGCGGGCCGTCTTCGTCGCGTACCGGTACATGAACACCGAGAGGAGCACGACCATGACGATCGCGAGAATCTCCCCCCACGAATCGAGGCTCGTGCCGGGCCACGGCACCGTAACGCGCGACTGCAGGCCCGCCGCCGCGATGACCGCGGCGACGACGCCCGCGATGGAGCCTCCCGCGATGTACCCGGAAGCGACGAGGACTCCCCGCTCGCCCCGCTCCTTCGCGATTCGTTCGTCTTTCGCGCTCTTCGCGACGAGATACGCGAGGAAGCCGCCGAGGAGGATCGCCGTGTTGAGCTGAATCGGAAGATACATACCGAGCGCGAACGCGAGGGCCGGCACGCCGACGAGGGCGAGGATCACCGAGATGATGACGCCGAACGCGAAGAGAATCCACTGGACTCCCGCGCCGCCTCCCATGAGCCCGACGATGATCTCCCGCATCGCTGACGCCTGGGGCGCCGGCATCTGCTCGGAGCCGAACTGGTACGTGCTCCCGAGGAGCATCATCGCGAACGCGCACGCCGCCGCCGAGACGAGAACCCCGGCGAACTTGAACGCCTGCTGGTTGCGCGGGGTCGANNCCGATCCAGTAGCCGATCTTGAGATCGGTCGCGAAGGCTCCCGCCACCGCGAGCGCCGTGCAGACCACGCCGCCGATGATGAGCGCGACGAACATTCCCGTTTCGCCGGAAAGCCCCATTCTCGCGAGAATCACGCTCGTGATGATGAGGGTGACGAGCGTCATCCCCGATACGGGGTTCGTCCCGATGAGCCCGATCGCCCGCGCGGCGACGAGCGTGAAGAGGAAAGATATGACGAGCGCGATCGCGACGCCGACGAGACCGACCGCCGTGCCGGTGAGGCCGGTCCTGAAGAATATGAAGAGGCACACGGCGACGGCCGCGATGCCGATGAGCACGTCGCGCATATTGAGGTTGCGGTCCGTCCGCGCGACCTCCCCATGCCCCTCGCGCGACGCCGCGATGCCCTTGATGCCGATGCTGAACGATTGCACGATCGACGGGAAGCTCCGGATGATTCCCATGATGCCGGCGCCCGCGATGCCGCCGATGCCGATGAGACGGACGTAGTTCCTGAAGATGTCGTCGACGCCCATCTCCGATATCGGAATCGTGCCGGGAGGAATGATCCCCGTGAGATGGCCGCCGATGAATTTGACGAACGGAATGAAGACGAGATACGAGAGGAAGCTTCCCGACGCGATGATCGACGCGTACTTGAGGCCGACGATGTAGCCGAGCCCCACGATCGCGGCGAGCCCGTC
This sequence comes from bacterium, assembly GCA_017885175.1. Taxonomy (GTDB): domain Bacteria; phylum Krumholzibacteriota; class Krumholzibacteriia; order Krumholzibacteriales; family Krumholzibacteriaceae; genus SSS58A. The sequence goes on along the minus strand of JAFNGP010000303.1, from coordinate 2,160 downwards.
GACGCGGAAAGCCATCGCGAACCGGCTCTCGAGCCACGAGCCGAATTTCACCGAGTGGAACGTGATGATCTCGCGCCACGTCCCGAAGGTGAGAACGCAGAGATCGTAGAGAAACGCGACCGAAGCGCTCCATATAAGGATCTTCGCCTGAGCGCCCGCGCCTTCCCCCGTCACGAGAATCTCGGTCGTCGCCATCGCCTCGGGGAACGGGAGCTTCCCGTGCTCCTTGACCATGAGGAACTGNNATATGCCAGAACGAAACCTTGAGGCCGAGCATGTAGAGGGCGGGAATCGTGAAGACGGCGCCCGCCACCACCGCGCCCGAGGCCGCGCCGATCGACTGGATGATGACGTTCTCGAGAATGGTGCTCCGCCGGGCGAAGAGCCCCGCCATGCCGACGGCGAGGATCGCGATCGGAATCGCCGGCTCCATCCCCTGCCCCGCCTTGAGGGCGAGATACGCCGAGGCGAGCGAGAAGATGACCGCCATGACGAGCCCAATCCCGACCGAGCGGATCGTCACCTCGAGCGCCGATTGCGACGCAGGCACGATCGGCTCGTACGTTTCGCCGGCTTTGAGCTCCCTGAACGCCGCCGGATGGAGCTTCTTGTGTTCCTCTGGCATAGGGGACTTCCTCCTTCTGGATGCAAAAATGCGGTCTCATCGCGATTGTTGCCGCCCACCCGCCAAAGTGCAACGTTTTTTTTCGTCCGTCTCGAATAGGGCGCCGAAAAAAACATATGATGAAAGCCGAGATTCAGCTACATTATCATCCGGCTCGAGTTGGAACAGACTGTCTCACACGCGATCGCTCAGATGTGACGGCATGAGAAAAATCCTCTTCTGCATACCTTCGCTCGTCGGTGGCGGTTCGGAACGCGTTTTTGTCCACCTCATGAACAATCTCGACAGAGAGCGTTACTCCGTTCATCTGGTCCTCTTGCAGAAACGCGGGGAGTTTCTCGACAATCTTCGACGGGACATAGTCATACATGATCTGTCCACGGATATCCTTGGCGCCCTTTTCAAGATGCCTTCATGTATCGCGAAGGTTCAGCCCGACATCGTTCTCAGCACGATATGCTATATGAACATGGTGGTTGGGTTTTCGCGTCTCATGGCACGGCGTTCGCGCGCCCTCTTCTGCGCGCGCGAGAGCGACATCCCATCGCTCATGGGCAAGGTCTCGTGGAGCGTGTGGAACGCGAGCTTCTTCTACACGGCGTCGTACCGCTTCCTCGACCACGTCATCTGCCAGTCGGAGCACATGCGCGCCGACGTCCACAAATGCTACCGCGTTCCATTCGACAGGATGGTCATAATCAACAACCCGATCGACATCGATCTGATCAGAGAGAACGTCGGAGCTGCGGATGCAGAGGGCTTTCTGCCCGACAGAATAAACCTTGTCGCGATAGGAAGACTCAATTTCGTCAAAGGGTATGACATGCTTTTTCAGGCAATGGCGCGGACGACGAACAAGCGCCTCCATCTTCATATGCTCGGGCAGGGAGAGCTTTTGAACGGGCTCACGCAGCTCGCGGGGGATCTCGGCATCGCCGACCGCGTCACGTTTCACGGGTTCAAGTCAAATCCATATCCCTATATGCGCGCCGCGAGCGCGTTCGTTCTCAGCTCCCGATACGAGGGATTCCCGAACGCGGTAGCGGAAGCCCAATCGCTCGGATGCCCGACGATCGCGTTCGACTGCCCGGGCGGTGTCAAAGAGCTCGTCGAGCACGGAGTCGACGGGTTCATCGTGCCGCTCGGCGACGTCGATGCCCTCGCGAGGGAATTGGACCGCGGAGCATACTTGAATCTCGATCGCGATAGGATCGCCGAACGGGTTCTGCGCCGGTTCAACATTTCGGCGATCCTCAATCAGTACGAGGAACTATTCGGAACGGACGACTCCGTACCCCGAAAAGGCAGCCCGAAGCAAACCTGGCTNNGCGAGGGAGGATATCCATGAAATTGCGCGCTTCTGCCGCGGGAATCGCGGCGCTCGCGATCCTCGGTCTTCTGATTTTAATCCCGCACTCCCTTCTTTCCGCGAACCCTTTCACCCCCGAGGACGCTATTGCGTTCAAGCGCGTCTCCGACGCGGCGATCAGCCCGAACGGCGAATGGATCGCGTATACCGTATCGGTGCCGCGCGC
>JAFNGP010000302.1:1772-2902 GCA_017885175.1 bacterium | reverse complement strand
GAGCGCGGCGTGCGCCCGATCGGGGACTGGTCGATATCGATCACCTTGTCGACGTGCTCGAATCCCTCGATCCGGTCGTGCGCTCCGGGGAGCTCCTGGGTCCGGTGGAAATGTCTGCCGAGCGCGCGGTAGAGAATGTCGTTCACGAGCGTGCTCTTGCCCGAGCCCGACACGCCCGTCACGACGACGAGCTTTCCGAGAGGGATCGCGACGTCGATGCCCTTCAGGTTGTTCGCGCGGGCGCCGCGCACGACGACGGATTCGCCGGACCCCCGGCCGGCGCCTCCCTTGAGGCTGAGCCAGCGCTCCTCCTTGAGGTAGCGGCCGGTGAGGCTCTTCGGCGATTCCATGATTTCCGCGGGGGTGCCTTCGGCGACGACCTCGCCGCCGCGCTCTCCCGCTCCCGGCCCGAGATCGATCACGTAGTCGGACGAGAGTATCGTGTCGCGGTCGTGCTCGATGACGATGACGGTGTTCCCGGCGTCCCGGAGATCCTTCAACGTCGCGATGAGCCGCGCGTTGTCGCGATGGTGGAGCCCGATCGAGGGCTCGTNNAGGATGTAGAGAACGCCGACGAGCTTCGAGCCGATCTGCGTGGCGAGCCGTATCCGCTGCGCTTCTCCGCCCGCGAGCGTTCCCGCCGAGCGATCGAGCGTGAGGTACGTGAGCCCGACGTTCGCGAGAAAACGGAGCCGCGCGGAGATCTCCTTCACGAGCGGTTCCCCGATGAGGGCGCTCGCGCCCGCGAGCGCGAGGCCGGCGAAGAAATCGATCGCGCGCTCGATCGTGAGGGCCGACACCTCGGCGATGTTCTTCCCCGCGACCGTCACGGAAAGGCTCTCGGGCCGGAGCCGCGAGCCGTTGCATGACGCGCACGGGTGGGACGTCATGAAGGTCTCGATCCAGCGGCGGATCGCCTCCGATTTCGTCTGGTGATAGCGGCGGCGCAGGTTGGGTACGATTCCCTCCCACGTCGTGAGGTATTCGCCCTTCCCGCGCTCGAAATCGTACCTGACCGTGATCTCCGCGTCGCTTCCGTCGAGGATGACGTCCTGCGTCCGGCGCGGGAGCGACTCGAACGGAATATCGAGCGAGAAGTCGAATTTCTCCGCGAGCGCCTCGAGACGGTA
>JAFNGP010000302.1:1112-1758 GCA_017885175.1 bacterium | reverse complement strand
CCGTGGCACTCGGGGCAGGCGCCGTACGGGGAGTTGAAGGAGAACATGCGCGGGCTGACCTCGCCGAGGCTCTTGCCGCAGTACGGGCAGGCGTACTCGAGGCTGTAGAGCGACTCTCCTCCGTCCCGGAGCACGAGAATGACTCCCCCGCCGACCGCCGCCGCGGTTTCGACCGAATCGGCGAGGCGGCGTTCGACGCCCGCCTTCACCTTGAGCCTGTCGACGACGACCTCGATCGTGTGTTTCTTCGTTTTCTCGAGAGAGATCCCCGGTTCGAGCTCGCGGACCTCGCCGTCGACGCGTATCCGGGTGAATCCCTCGCGCATGAGCTTCCCGAGGAGCGCGCGATGCTCCCCCTTGCGCCCGCGCACGACCGGCGCCAGGATCTCCAGCCTCGTTCCCTCTCCCGCCCCACGAAGCCGGTCGACGATCTGGGCGACGGTCTGTCGCGAGATGGGCCTGTCGCAGCCGGGGCACCGCGGCTCGCCGGCGCGCGCGAAGAGAACGCGGAGATAATCGTGGATTTCGGTGATCGTGCCGACCGTCGACCGCGGGTTCCGGGACGACGTTTTCTGATCGATCGAGATCGCGGGGGAGAGCCCCTCGATGCTGTCGACGTCGGGCTTCTCCATCTGCTCGAGAAACT
>JAFNGP010000302.1:0-1076 GCA_017885175.1 bacterium | reverse complement strand
ACCAGGTTCTCGCGAGCCATCCCGCCCCTACTCTTTCTTGCCGGGAGCTTCCCCGGTCTTCCCGCCGCCCGCGGCCTCCCGATCCGCGACGCGCTTGAGCCCGTCGGAGGCGACGCGGCCCCAGTCCGACGCGGGTCCGTTCGCGGCCAGAACGCTCTCGTAGATCGTCCGGGCCTGCGCCAGATCCCCTTTGGCCTCGCAGCATCCGGCCGCCTCGAGCTTCGAGGTCACGCCCCACATGCCTCCCGTCTTGAGATAGGGCACGCGGAGAAACTCGCGGATCGCCTCGTCGTAGCGGCCCATGTTCTTGAGGCTCATCCCCGCCCAGTAATGGGCGCGCCCCTGCTGCTCCTCGCTCGTCGCGACGTCGGGAATCCTGACGTAGACGTCGTAGGCGAGCTCGTTCTTGCCGCCCGAGTTGTAGCAGAATCCGAGGTCGAACAGAATCTCGACGATCCCGTCGCGCTCGGGGTACGTCTCGACGAGCTTCTGCCACGTCGCCGCGGCGTCGTTCCACTGCTCGAGCTGCTGATAGATGCTGCCGAGGTTCTTCCACGCCGTGAACGACAGCTCGGCGTCCTTCGACGACTCGGCGGCGAGCGCGTAGTACTTCGCCGCGAGATTGAGATTCCCCGCCCCGTAGTGGGACGAGGCGAGCTTGAAATACGCATCCGGCAGAATGGCCGAGCGCGGCGCGGAAGCGACGAACGATTCGAGTTTCTCGGCGGCCTCGCGGTATCCGCCCCGTTTCAGGTCGCAGAGCGCGAGGTAGAAGAGCGCCTCCGTGCCCTCCTCCGTGCCGCCGAATCTCTTCTGGAGCTCGTCGAGCGTTCTCGCGGCCTCCGGGCAGCGCCCCTCTTCGGCCTCGATCTTTCCCTTCTCGAGGAGCACGCCCCCGAGCCCCTTCCACGCCGCGCAGCGGGACGCGAGAATCGCGGTATCCCTTTCGTAGGAACCTGTTTGCTTGAGCCTCATGTACGTCTTGGCCCTGCCCGCGATGACGCGGCAGGAGTCCGCGCCCTGCATCGCGAGCGCGCCCTCGAAGCTCTTCGCGGCGCCGCAATAGTCCCCCGCGC
>JAFNGP010000301.1 GCA_017885175.1 bacterium | reverse complement strand
TGATAACGTCAGGATTGCCGGCAAGAAGGCTGTTTCTCGATGTATCGAAAGCCTGCTGAAGATCATCCGGGCTTGCCAGCAACGCTCTGAGCCCGGCGCCCGTGCCGCGAGCAAGCTCGCGCCAGCGATGCGGAAAACACTCTTGAAGCGCTTTCTCCCACAACGCAGGCCACTTCTCCAAATCCTCAGTCGGCGTGAGCGCGGCAATCGCGAGCACGCGCCCGATGTCCTTGTTGCTGCGCTTGATCTTTGTGCGCTCAATAAAATCGTCTTTGATTCGCTGATGCTCGAGCAGGCCGGCGAGCGCCATCATCTCGGGGCGGGCACACCGAATGCCGAAGCCCGTTTTCTGTGCGTCGAAGATGGCAACGGACGTGAATGGGAAGCTTGGGATACCGTAGTGATCGCCTGAGGGCAGCGCCAACCGCTCCCACTGACGCGTGGTTTGATTCTCAGCAGGTTCCGTGAGAAGTTCGAGAAACCAATCGCCGCCCCCGGGCGGAACCAAGCGAACGGCGGGCAGCTCATTGTCCGGTGTCTCGCTTGTCCCCGGTCTGCCGAAGTCGCCCTCTGTCCTCTGCCGCCATCCCGCGCCATGCAGCGCGACCGCGACAGCAAGCCCTTTTCCCACAGCCGCCAGACGCGGCGAGAGAACGCAGTCGATATCCTTGGTTCGAACAGGGATCGATCGCATATCCGCGAGGAGCCAGTATGCCGCGGCGAGACTGCCGATCACGACAACGTTGTCCCGCGCCTCGGGAGGGATTGCCCGGGCGACCTGATCGAGGACAAGGGCGGGGAAAACTCTCATGCTTTCGGCGCTCATAGCCGCCTCGCCCGTTGAGCCTCGAGAGCGCCGAGGAATTCCTTCGCCTGCCGTTCCAGATGAGCTTCGTGAAGGTCCATGAGGCACTCCACCGGATCGGCCCACTGCAGCCCGCCCTCGCGAGGCACGAAGAACGCCTCGGCTCGGCGCACGACATGGACGACGACATTTGCCGCATCGAGAGCGCTCTCCACAGGCCGCAGCGCGGGATCGAGCTTCTGGATGAATTCCAGGCCTGCGCGGTTCCCGGGGCAGTGGAGCGAGAGATCGAGCCGCGGCGTCCCGACGAGATCGAGATCGGAATAGTAGTGTCTCGCCCCGAGCACACCTCCGATGGCGACGTTATCCAGCCCCAACTGCATGAGACGTTTGAGATGCGCTTCGGGAGAGCGTACCTCACCCGAGGCGACGGCGAAGCGCGTCGTCTCGCGGATCCGATCGGAGACGGCAAGCATCCGCTCCCACTCGCTGCCGGGAAAATGTGTCAGCTCCACGCCGCGGCTCGAGCGCTGCCCGAGGTAGGGCCCGAGGCGGTGAAGGGCCGCGGCCACCGTCGGGTAGCTGCAGCCGGCCATGCTTCCCAGCGCCCTTCGCGTGAGCGGCGCTTTGCCGAGCAGCCACTCATGCAGCAGAATCTGCAAAATGGCGTAATAGGAATCCCTGGATTTGCACTTGGGCGACTCTTTGGAAACGAGCTGGTTCAACCACAGGCGGAAGTCGTCGCCGAGATCCTGAGGCAACCCCACGTATCGACCGCCCCCTCCCGATGCGATAATCAATCGGCTCATGATCTCCGGACTTATTACCCGCGAGGCAAGCTCGCGTTCATTCTGCAGGCGCTTCTCGGTGATTCGCGAATCGAGCAGCAGAAGGAGCGCGCGATTCTCCGGGCGGTCGGCCAGCCAATAGGCAAGCCCGAGCAGGCTCGCACGCAGATTCCGGAATCCGTGCGTTACGCGCTTCACCTCAACTCCTATATCCTGCCACTGGCCGTCCGGACTGTAATCTCTTTCATTTCCCATTAGTCGGCCTCCACAACTTGAATATCTACCGATCAAGAGGCTACCACAATTGCAAGAAAGTTGCAACTAATTATCAAAGTAGCAACTAATATTCCAAGTTGCAACTAAATTCTTTGGATAAGTTGGCAAATCGTCCGGTCAGACCATACAATCGTTCGGTGTGGCCATACAATTTTCTTGGGGGGTGCTATCTCCTCCCCTCCTCCTCCACCGCGGCGGTCCAGAAGTCGGCGAAATGCAGGATCATCCTCACGAGCTCGAGGCTCCGCGCTGTTCCTCATCTCAGGTCAGCCCTGACGGCCTCGGAAAGCTGTCTTGCGGTCGGCAGCTTTCCCTTCAGGTTCCCCGGCAATTCCGATTGCAGTCGATACGCGGCCACCCCGATGGGATTGTGCTTGGTTCTCAGTGCGTATTCTACCTCCACGTCGTCCTTTTCGGCGCATAGAATGATGCCGATGGACGGGTTGTCATCGGGCGCTCGCTCCTTATCGTTGAGCAGGTTGAGGTAGAAGTCCATTTTCCCCGCGTACTCCGGTTCAAAAGGGCCGACCTTCAGCTCGAACGCAACAAGCGTCTTGAGAAAACGATGGTAGAAAAGCAAATCAATGAAGTACTCTTTCTGTCCCAGCGCGAGTCGGTACTGGCGGCCGATGAAGCAAAAGCCATAGCCGAGCTCAAGAATGAAATCCCGAAGCCTTTCGATCAATCGGTCCTCGAGCTCACGCTCCTTGACCTCGCGTCGAATGCCGAGGAACTCCAGGCAATATGAACTCTTGAGCGTCTCCTCCGCCTGNNTCATATGCCCCGGCTTTGATCTGGTTGAGCAATACATTCCGAGTCCAGCCGAACTGCGCCGTGGCGCGGAGATAGTAAAGGCGGGCGGCAGGGGCATGAATCTTCTTGAGTATCAGCAAGTTCTGTCCCCAGGGAACGGCGGCAAGCATGTCGAGGATCGCGCCTCGGGTTCCCTTGGTGATCTCGCCTGCGGCGTGTGCCATTTCTGGAACAAGTTGTCCCAGAAATTCCCGGCTGGAATAGGCAAGGTACAGTTGTCGCATTCGCCAGAGATTGTCGGGCGAAAAACCTGTGCTGGCAGGGAAGGCCTGCTGCAGATCCTTCGCAACCGTCTCTACAAGAGATTTGCCCCAGCCCAACAGATCTTGCTTCTCCACAATCCCGCGCCCGATGTCCCAGTAGAGCAGAATCACATCACGATTAACCGCCCTAGCTGCCGAGATGCGGGCGGACGATACCCGAGCCTTCAACTCCAAAATGAACTGCCGGTACTCCGATGACTTGATGATTCCGTCTTTCATTACCACCCTCCCATCACCACCACCATGTAGGGCCGCATGACTTCTCTGACGCGACAGACGCCTGCGTACCGCCAAAGCTCATCGCTCGTGCACTTCCGGCCTCGCAGCGCCTCGCGGAGAGCTTCGAGCGCGACGTCGAGCCCTATCTTGTTCCGGTATTTGAAACAGTCCGCCACCGTCTTTGCGGGGCAATAGATCCTCACCGGCACACCCTCGATGTCGTGAATATCCCAGCCTTCGGCAAGCGCATGCCCCGAGAAGCGCACGATTCGGATCTTCGGGTGCTTGACTCGAGGCCGGGCGGCCCGTCGGTCGATGGCCATCCATACCTCGCGAGGCGCTTGAGTGCCGATCTCGTGGAAACGGAGAGCCGAGAGCAGGCATACGACGCCTCTCGGGATACCCTTACCGGCCAGCGCCAGCCCGTGATGAGGCGTCGCCTTGGACTCGCGAAGCGCGTACCGACCGCGATCCTCGCGCACGAGAAACCCCTCGGCGCAGAGCTGGCGAAGGTACTCATGATGGATCCCGAGGGAGCTCACGTCGCCGGTGCTCACGATTCCCGATTTTCGAACGAGTTTCAGTATTTGGACTTTCTTGTCGCCGCTTTTTCGCATTGACACAATTATAGACAGATATGCATAAATGTCAATATATTTGCAAAGACGGCCAAAACAATTGTCCGCATTTGCGGATTGATCTATCTCCTCCCCTCCTCCTCCACCGCGGCGGTCCAGAAGTCGGCGAAGTGCAGGATCATCGTGAGGCGGCATTCCTTCTGGTAATACTCGAGACCGACCACGCCGCCGTGCACCGGATAGACGCCGTCATGCGCGACGATGGCCTGCGCCTCTTCCTCGGAGAGCGGGATGAACCTGCTCACGAGCTCGAGGCTCCGCACCGCGAGGTTCATGGTGACGACCTCGGGATTGACCTTGTAGGCCATGCCGCGCTTCTCGATCTCCCACCGGTTGTCGTTGGGCAGATAGTAGGGCTTGCCGGGATGGCCCAGCTTCCCCACGTCGTGAAAGAGCGCGGCGACGATGACCGATTCGTCCGTGATGTCCGGCGCCATGAGGTCCTTGATCTTCAGGGCGTTCTCCGTCACGCCGACGGAGTGCATAAGGAGACCGTGCTCCACGTCCATATGAGCCCTCTTGAAAACCGGCGCGGCGAGCCAGTTCGTCTCCTTCTCGAGGAAGGATTTGAACTCGAGAATCCGCTCGCGCCGCGAGAGGAGCCTCTCGAAGAGCGCGGCGTACTTCTTCTCGATGTCATTGAAATTCGGAGGCACGCTTCTCAGTCCTCAGCGTCGGGGACCCGACGGCGCGGCCTCCCCGCACACGCCGCACCCCGGCCTTCTCTCGA
>JAFNGP010000300.1:7052-8102 GCA_017885175.1 bacterium | reverse complement strand
CAAAAAACCAACAACAAAACACACTGTCATGCTCGCCGTCGATCACGGCTATTTCCTCGGACCCACGTCGAAGCTCGAAAATCCTCGCGCGACGATCGCGCCGCTCCTCTCGTACGCGGACGCCCTCATGCCGACGCGCGGGGTCTTGAGAACCTCGGTCGATCCGAAAACGCAGACGCCGATCGTGCTGAGAGTCTCGGGGGGAACGAGCGTCATCGGACCGTCGCTGGCCGACGAGGCGATCACGACGACCTTCGAGGAAGCGATCCGCCTGAACGTCGCGGCGGTCGCGCTCTCGATCTTCGTCGGAACCGACTACGAGCGCCAGACCCTCCTGAACCTCGCCGACCTCGTGAACGAGGGAGAAACGTACGGCATTCCGGTGCTCGCCGTGACGGCGGTCGGGAAGGAGCTCGGGAAGCGCGACGCGCGGTTTCTTTCCCTGAGCTGCCGCGTCGCCGCCGAGCTCGGCGCGCACTTCGTGAAGACGTACTACTGCGAGGAATTCGAAAAGGTGGTCGGGGGGTGTCCGGTGCCCGTCGTCATCGCGGGCGGCCCCAAGCTCGACACGATGAGCGCCGTATTCCAGCTCACCTACGACGCGATCAACCGCGGCGCCGTCGGCGTCGACATGGGACGCAACATATGGCAGTCGGACCATCCCGTCGCGGCGATCCAGGCCGTGCGCGCCATCGTGCACGAAAAGGCCACGGTCAAGAAAGCGCTCGAGCTCTTCGAGGATCTGAAGGCCACGAGAAACTAGCGTTCGCGCCCGCGCGGGAGGCCCGTTCGCATGCCGAATAAGTCGAAGCAGGAAACGATGCGCGCGGCGGTCTATTACAGCAATCAGGATATCCGCATCGAGGAGAGGCCGGTTCCGAAGATCGAGGACGACGAGCTCCTCGTCCGCATCGAATCGAGCGGCATCTGCGGCAGCGACGTGATGGAGTGGTACCGCCTCGCGAAGGCGCCGCTCGTGCTCGGGCACGAGATCGCGGGCACCGTCGCGAAGGCCGGGAAAAAGGCGAAGCGTTTCAGGGAAGGCGATCG
>JAFNGP010000300.1:0-7008 GCA_017885175.1 bacterium | reverse complement strand
CCGGCGATCAACGTCGACCGCGGCACCTTCTTGATCCCCGACGAGATCTCGTTCGACGAGGGGACGTTCATCGAGCCGCTCGCCTGCGTTTTGCGCGGCCTCCGCGTCGCGCGGTTCAGGCCGGGCGCGAGCGTTCTCGTTCTCGGGAGCGGCATTTCGGGGCTTCTCTTCGTCAAGGCGCTCGGCGCGCTCGGAGCCGGCGTCATCGTCTCGACCGACATCGATAACTCGCGGCTCGCCGCGGCGAAACGCTTCGGCGCCGACGCGACGCTCGCGGCAAAGGATGCGACTCCGCAGAAACTCGCCTCGTTGAACGACGGCCGGCTCTTCGACCTCGTTATCACGAGCGCGGGCGCGGCGAGCGTCGTCGAGCAGGCGTTTCGCTCGGTCGACCGCGGAGGGACAGTGCTCCTCTTCGCGCCGCACGAGCGGGGGACGACCGTGCCGCTCCCGCTCGCGGAGATCTGGCGCGACCAGATCGCGATCGTCGCGACCTACGCCGCCCCTCCCGTCGACACCGCTCAGGCAATTGAAATTCTCCGCGCGCATCGCGTCGAGGTCAACGACATGATCTCCCATCGGCTGCCGCTCGAGGAAACGGCCCACGGGTTCCACCTCGTCGCCGACGGGAAGAAATCGATCAAGGTGATCATCAGGCCGCAGGAATAGCGAAATCGAATCCGGAAAAAGGAGGTGCGCAATGGGAGACAAAGGCAAGAAGGACAAGAACAAGGGCCAGAAACAGAAGCTGAACAAGCTGGATCAAAAGGTGAAAGGGAAGTTCGCGAAGCTGCCGAGAAGAACGCCTTAGCGGGCGATTGCCCGGCAATGAACGGCTTTTGCTCCCTCGTCAAGTACGGTAATTTCACTTCTTCCCCGCCGGCTTGACGATCAGCCGCATTTCATCGCCGGCCTTCAGCGATACGGCGACGCCATCGACCGGTTCCTTGCCGGTGAGCATCCGCTTCCCGCCGGAGACCGCGTCGTTCAGCGCGTGGCGCTCCCTGTCGACGATGAGGCGGCCTTCCCACGGTTTGTCCGAGACGAGGCTGATACAGAGAGCCCCGCTCTCGCTCGCGGCGCCGAAACGCACGTCAGCGCGCCGCGGCTCCACGGTGACACCCTGCGTCTTCCAGAGCGCATACATGAGCGACGTGCGATTGAAACATACGATAACACCGCAAGGAGGGGAACGATATGCGTCGTTACGCCGCGTTGCTGTTCGTGCTCGCGATCCTGGCCACGGGCGTTTCAGTCTCGGCCGCGCCAGACAGGAGCGCAGATATGCGGACCCTGCTCGCAGGGGCAGAGATCCCTTCCGGCATTCTCTACGATCGCGTGCTGCCGCTTACGGGAATCGAGCGATTCGACGGGCGGTCCGACCGGAACGCCTCCGGCATGACGCTCTGGGCACAGATCTACGACGAGCTCCGCCGCGCGGCGGACGAGTCGAAGCTCCCACCGTTTCGCGCGTTTCTCGCCGACGCGCTCCGCTCGGCGGGAACGGGACGCGTTCCCGTCGCCATGCTCAATATGCGCTACCACCGCATCCGGGATGACGCCTTCGAGCGCGGGCTCCTCGCGGTGCGGGACGGCAGGATCGAGGAGACCGGAGGAGATCCTTTCCTCGGGGCGCGGGCGTTCGCCGCGTGCGCCCTGCGCGGGCAAACGCATCGGGGGGCTCGCGTCGTGTTCTCGTTCGACGACCGTTGGTACGTGACGAACGACGCGGCGCTTCGATCGCTCGAAGCGGATTTCGACGACGGCGCGGGCGTTCGAGTCGTCGCGCCCGGGAGCGACGCGGCAGTCTCCTACACGAGCGCCGGGACGAAACGCATCTCGATTCGCGCCACCCTCGAAGACGGAACGATCCTCGAGGCCTCGTTCCCGTTCGTCGTCGAACATCTCGCAACGCCGACTCCGGGCGATACGCTCGCCGTCACCGCCTCGATCCCGTATGCGGGAACGGCGGGCACCGGGGAGGCATACGTGCATCTCTCAGCGCTCAACGCGCAATTGACCGATCCGGTCATCGTGATCGAAGGCTTCGATCTCGACAACACAATGAACTGGGACGAACTCTACCAGCTTCTCAACCAGGAGAACCTCGCCGATTCGCTTTCCGCAGAGGGCTACGATCTCGTCCTTCTCAATTTCACCGACGCGACCGATTATATCCAGCGGAACGCCTTCGTCGCCGTCGAGCTCATTCAGCAGGTGCTCGGCATGATCGATCCGGCCACGGACGTCACGCTCGTCGGCCCGAGCATGGGCGCTCTCGCCGGACGGTACGCGCTCGCGTATATGGAGCGCGAGGGGCTGGCGCACCGGGTCCGCACCTTCATATCCTTCGACGGGCCCCAGCGCGGCGCCGATATTCCCCTCGGCATGCAGTACTGGATGCAGTTCTTCGCGGGCGAATCGGAGTCCGCGGCCTTTCTGCTCGAGCGGCTCGACACGCCGGCAGCGCGGCAGATGCTGCTCTATCACCATACCGTTCCGCCCACGGCGTCGGGCGCGCCCGATCCGCTGCGCGCGACGTTTCTCGCCGACCTCGCCGCGGCCGGCGGCTATCCGCAGGAGCCGCGCCTCGTCGCGGTTGCGAATGGAAGCGGCGCCGGAGCGAATCAGGGATTCGCGCCGGGAGAGCAGATTATTCTCTACGAGTACGAGAGCTTTCTCGTGGATCTCGTCGGCAACGTCTGGGCGGTGCCCGACGGGTCGACCGCGACGATCTTCAACGGCGTCATCAACCGCATGTGGCCGTTCCCCGACGACGCCATGCAGGTCGCCGTCTCGGGCGCGCGTCCCCTCGACGGCGCGCCGGGCGGATGGCGGAACTCGATGTATCAGATGGACACGACCCAGGCGCCCTACGGCGACATCGTCGCCCTGCATCCGAACCATTGCTTCATCCCGACCATCAGCGCGCTCGACATCGATACGGAGGATCCGTGGTACGACATCGACGGGGATCCCGGCATCATGACGCATACCCCGTTCGACACGATCTACTTTCCCTCGGCGAATCAGGAGCATGTCACGATATCCGCCGAGGGCGCACAGTGGCTCATGAACGAGATACGCCGCCCCGTCCCCACAGGGACGGGCGCTACCCCGCTCCCCGCGAGCGCGGCTCTCCGGCAGAATTACCCGAATCCCTTCAATCCGGCGACCGTTGTCGCTTTCGATCTCGCGGCGCGGAGCCGCGTTCGAGTCGAGATCTACGACGTGCTCGGGCGGCGCGTCGCGACACTGGCCGACCGCGTCTTCGATGCGGGGCGTCACCGCCTGAGCTGGGATGGAAGGGACAACAAGGGACGCGACGTCGCGTCGGGGGTCTATATCTGCCGTCTCGATACGGGCGCGGGACAGGATTCGAAGAAGATGATTCTCGCACGCTAGGCCGCCCCTGCGGCAAGCCGCTGCTGCTCGCCCGATGAACGCTCAATAGGTCGCGAGAAACGTTTCGGTATCGACTACGGTGGCATAGTTACGGTCGAGCGTGCTCAGTGTCGCGTCCTGCACGCATTCGGCGCTGACCTCGCGGTCTTTGTATTTCAGGTTTCTCGTGGCGCAGGCGTCTCCGACCAGAATGCACTCGAAGCCCAACTCATAGGCGGCCCGGACCGCCGCCTCGACGCACATGTGAGTCTGCATGCCCATGATCACCAGCCGTTGGACCTTCTGCTCCTTGAGGTACGAAAGCAGATCCGTGCCGTTGAACGCGTTGACTTCATCCTTGTAGAATATTTTCTCGCCGCTTCTCGGCGCCACCGACGCGTGAAAACCCATCTTGTCCTTGGCGTTGTGGCCGACGTGAACGACCAGCCGGCCCTCAGAGCGGAACTTCTCCAGAATCCTGGCAGCGTTGCGGCCCGCCGCCTCGGGTCCGACGAGGGGCATGGCGCCGCCGGGAAAATAGAAATCCTGGATATCGATGATCAGGAGCGCGGTCACTTTTTCTTTCGCAGGCGGCGCCGGCACCGCCTGCGAAAGAGCAGATACCGGAAACAGCGTAAGCGCGCAGAGGACCATCACAGATATCTTGAGCATGAACCGTCTCTCCTCGCGGTTGAGCCGGCGGCAACAATTACGGACCGGACGCGGGCGCGATCTAGAAAAGCTTGAATCGAACGATGGCGCCGAACGTTATCGAGTCGAGGTCCTCGCTTCCGGCATCCTCGAAGACCGAGGTGTTCATGAACCGGTAGTTCGCGTTGATGTCTATCCCGACGGGGCCGAGGGGGATATCGACGCCCGCACGCAGCGCGTAGAACGGCTTGTCGAACCACTCGCCGTCGATGTAGCCCGTTCCGATCCCCACCCCCCCGTAGAGCATGCCGCCGAAGAGCACGAACGCCTGCGGAAGCAGGAGCGATTCGCCCGAGCCGCCGTAGTCGTTGACCCATTCGACTTCGCCCTCGAATTTGAATGGAGGTATGGTCATCTGGCCGGAAGCGACGATGTTGAATGCGCTCGAGTCGAATTCGGGCGCGTCCTTGATGTCGCCGACGGTCTTCAGGTAATGGATTCCGCCGCCGAGCCGAAACTCCGCGCGGCTCGCCGAGGCGGTAAAGAGCACACATAGTGCGGCAATAACCGAAATCATGGTTCGTTTCATATTTCGCCGTGCTCCTTTCAATCGGGCGCGCGCGTGAAGTCGCCGTGTTTCGGCGAATCCCGCACCCCATCGCTCCTCACCCTATCCAATGAGTGGAAACGGCACAACACTTTTTCGAATACGCGTCGCGACACGTTCGTCGTTGCCGGATCGGATATGGGATTCAACAAATGCTGGAATTCGACAAGCCGGGTCGGTGACGACGGAACCAATCCACTGTCTTGCCGCAAGAGAACCAGTCTCTTCGTCTGGACAAAATCTCCCGCCTGCAGCCGGTAGAAGTACACCCCGCTCGCAAGCCTCGATCCGTCGAATTGCATGGTGTAGGTTCCGGGGTCCTTCACTTCGTATGACGAGCGTCGCCACTCTTTGGCCCAGCACGTCGAACACTCCGAGAACAGTCAATTGTCGACTGGTGATCGAGAATCGGATATTGGTGACGGGATTGAACGGGTTCGGATAATTTTACCGCAGCTCGTAGCCGGCGAGCGGCGTGTTCCGAGAATCGCCGTCGACGGCCGTGGCGCCGGAAGTCAACTTCACAAGGTATGTGTTGGCGTTGAACGTCCCGGCCGATCCCGCGATGATGCAACCGCCGTCCTCCGTGGCGTCCACGGCATACCCGGCGGCCACGACGCCCGCGCTCCCGGGGATCTGCTTTGTCCACAGTGTGTCACCGTTGGCGTTGACTTTGACGACACACATCGTTCCGTTGAATGCGCCCGTGCGTTCGCCGGCGAGGACGAAGCTGTTGTACCCCGTCTGCGTCATGGAATAGCATCGCTCGGAACTGGCCGAGCCGTATGTCCTGGCCCAGACCGAATCGCCCGAGCTGTTCAATTTCATCAGATAGAAATCGTATTCGCCTGCACCATAGGAATTTGTGTATCCCGCGGCAAGGTATCCTCCGTCACCGGTGCGACGGACCGCGGTCGCGACATCCGTACGGAGGCCCCCATAGACCTTCAACCACTCCTGATTACCCGCGGCGGATGTCTTCAGAATCCAGAACTGATTGTACCAGTCACTCGTGCTCACGGGGCGCAGCGATCCCACGGCGATATAGCCGGCGTCAGGGGTCTGGATGATGGCGTTCGCCTGCTCGTACTTTGCGCCTCCGTAACGAGCCGGGAAGATGCTGTCGCCGTTCATCGCGAGCCTGATGATGAGCGCGTCATCCCCCATACCCCAAACACCTGAAAAGCCCGATATGATATCCCCGCGGTCGATTGTCTCCCGGACACATGAGGATCGGTTAATGTACCCGGGAATGAACCCTCTGTATGTCTTTGTCTGGATGGGGACACCCCCCGAATTCGTCTTCGCCACGTAGACATCCAGACCGTAGTACCCGACGGCAATGAAGCTCCCGTCGAAACACTCCCTGCCCGAACGGCCGCCGGCATACTCGCCATACTGAGCGCTCCCGATCGAGCGTGTCCAGAGGGTGTCCCCGCTCGAATTCGTCCTGATCAGATGCATGTCCTGGTACCCAGTGGCGTGGTAGATCTCGCCCGTGAGGATATAGCCGCTGTCGGCCGTCTGCCGAACCGACCATGCGCCATTCCCCCGCAGGGTCTTTGTCCATTCAACGACGGGAGACTGCCCTTGGACCTCGCTCAATGCGAGAAGCGAGAACACGAACATCAAGATCGCGCCAGCGGATCCTCTCATGGCCCTCCTCCATTTCTCCGTGCCGTCGGCGGGTCGTCGGGCAGGATCACGAAGCAAAGATATCCGGTGGCGCGCCGAGCCCCGGTTCCGGCCAAACTTCATTTTGGGATTAGCTTTATTCCAAAGGAAATTCAATGCCGCGTCAAGATGCCGCGAGGCCGTGCGACGGACTGCACGGCGAACCATGCGCCTCTCGTGGCCGCTTCAAGTCCGCCCCCCCGCGCCTATTCCCTGGTCAAATGCCGGTATTTGATCCGGTGGGGCTGGTCGGCGGCGGTGCCGAGGCGGCGGTGCCGGTCCTGCTCGTAGTCCGAGTAGTTCCCCTCGAACCAGAAGACCGAGCTGTCGCTTTCGAACGCAAGGATGTGCGTCGCGATGCGGTCGANNAGGTGCACGCGGTTCCGCTCGCCGCCGGAGAGCTGCGAGAGCTTCTTCTGCTGATCGGTCCCCGAGAAGTTGAACCGCGCGACGTAGGCGCGCGAGTTGACCTCGCGATCGCCGAGCGAAATCAGGTCCTTCCCGTCCGAAATCGTTTCCCATATCGTTTTATCGGGATCGAGGGTCCGGTCCTGATCCGCATAGGCGAGCGTCACCGAATCGCCGACGCGGACGGTCCCGGAATCGGGCTTCTCCTCACCCGTTATCATCCTGAAGAGCGTGGTCTTCCCCGCGCCGTTCGGGCCGATCACGCCGACGATGCCGCCGGGCGG